>CAZGDK010000040.1:0-25093 GCA_964525155.1 uncultured Smithella sp.
AATCTGGTCATCGGCTCCAGTAAAATCAATGGGTTTGGCGATTTTCTCCAAACCCTCTTTCTTTATCGGCGCATGCGGTCTAAACGCCTTATCCATCTCGGAATGATTTGCATCCGGCGGGGTGCTTGAAAACCGGGTTGACAAAGTAAATCAGGCAAGGTAAAAAAGACACATAAAAAATTCGATAAGGGCTTCTGGAAGAGAGCCATCGTATCGTCCGAATCACCTTCTTCGCCCACATACTCCTCTTCACATTGTTCTCTGTACGATTACCAGGGAAGGAACAACGTTTTTTTTATAATAAGCTTCCTTGAAAAGGAGAATCGTCATGAAGAAGGCATCGCCGGATCAAGTCAATCAACAGGTCAAGGCAGAGTTCAAAGAAAGCGATAAACCGGAAAGACGAACTTCCTCCGTCCGCCCCTTTGACGAATTGTACAAAGGCGAGAGTTATGTTGTAAAGGAGCAGACTGATTATTACAAGCTGAAACATATTCCCAAAGCAGCTCCGATAGAACCCCCTCAACATTTCCACCCGGGAGACAGGGTAAAAAATAATTATGGCAGACTGCTTACGGTCCTGGTCCAGCTGGGCAGCCTGGTCATCGTCAAGGAAGAGTTCAGCAACTACCATTCAAAAGATCTAACGCTGATTGAACATACGACCGACACCTATCAGGCTTAAATTTATTCATCATTAAGCGCGTCACGTCCGCATCAATTCCAGTGAGGTTTGAAAGATTGAAACGAATATGGATGTTTTGTGCCCTTATGGTCGTCATGGAGCTCCCCTGCGTTTTTTGGGCGGGATGCGGCAATTTCCAGGATCATCCATTGCAGAAACAATGCGCTAAACAGTGTGATGATTATTTCAAGAAGGAATATGGCGACGGCGTTTTTGACAATAAGGAACGCTCGGGCTCCGTCTCCTTTAACTATCATTATCATCAGACGATGAAGACGTGTTTCATCGTCCTTGATGAAAATGGTTACGAACGAAGCGCCGATCAACTTTATGAGAAAAAGACGCTGCTGAATATTCCCGACGAGAAACAATACGGACAGTTTTACAATATGGGAGCGTCAACGGCTTGTGCTGTTGCGGGGAAAAAATGTCATTCTGAAGATGAATGGGATGGCCTTGTAAAACCATACATGGAAGACTGACCCTTCACCCCGATCAGAAACAGGCGCTGATTAGCGCAGACGAAACATCAAGCTTTTATGGCCGGCCCTCCTTTATGTGTTCCAGCCATTTCATCATCGCTTCCGCAATCACCTGATGCCCGCGTTCATTGGGATAGCGTTCATCCGCCAGAACCAGATCGGAGCTTAGCAACCGATGGTCTTCAAGATAACCCGCCCAGTAGACATGCACCGGAATGAAGACAAAGTTTAAATCCCCTGCGACAATTCGCAGCGACCGGTAAAAGATATCAACCGCTTCCATGTCTTCAGGCCTGTCAAAAGTGTGTGACGTCGCCAGAAAAACGGCCGGTTGGAAGCGCAGGCGCGCCCGCCGGATGATCCAAACGATATTTTCCTGAAACTCCGAACGATAGACATAATTGAACGCGTCGTCCACGCCGAAATGGAGCACAAGGGCATCAGGCCGGAAGCAGTCAATGTCCTGATCGAATGTTTCGATCCCGTCAAAAGACGTCTCCCTATACCGTGACCGGTTGATCACCTCAATGCCTTTCCGGGAAAAATATTCTCTTAAAATATCGGCATAACTTTTCGTCACACCATGACCTGAAGCAATGCTTCCGCCGCGAATAAGCAGTCTCACAAGCGCCTCCCCATGCCGTCTCTTCATCTTACCTGTCATATCCTACCATCATCGCGCGGCAGGCACAAAATCATCTTGACTCATGCATTGGCCTGTGTTTAATTTTCAAACCGATTGTACGATAAGTCTATGATCTCTGTTTCCTTGTGGTTTTCTATAACGCCCGCGCAAGAAGGAAGGTTTTATCATGAGCAACAGCCACGAAATCGATGAACTTCAAGATATTCTCAGACTGCAAAAAGGATTACAGGACATCACGAATTGCATCAACGCCGCTCATAACGCCAAGCAAATTATCGTCGATGCGAGGCCTAAAATCCTGGAGCTTTTTCAGGTCGAAGCCGCGCACATTTATGTTGCCGGCAAGGACAGAAAGGAAATATTCACCATTATCCCTTCCGGCGATCAGCTGAAGGAACGCAAAACGACCGTCAATAACCAGACGATTCCCGGTTATGTCGTCAACACCGGCAAGATGATCAAAATTGTCGATTTCAGCAATAATCTGCAGTTAAACCGCTATTCGGACCTTCTTCTGGATTCCAATACCGACAGCCGTTTTGGCCTCAAAGTCAGACACATTATGGCCATGCCGGTCGTTTACGGGGGCGAAATTCTCGGCGCCGTCGAGATCATCAACAAAGCGGGCAATGTCGACGATTTCCGGGACGAGGAACCGGTGCTTTTGCAGGAAATCGCCGATGTGCTGGGCATTGCGCTTTATAACCAGCAGCGGGTGGACCCCAAGGCTAAAAAATCAAAATTCAGTTATCTGGTGTCCAATGATCTCATTTCGGAAAACGATCTCAATGCGGCCCGGGAAGAGGCCCGATCAGGCAAAGAGTCCATCGAAGACATCCTGATGAAAAAATACAACATCAGCAAAGACGATATTGGACAATCGCTGGAATATTTTTATCAGTGCAAATTCTTTTCCTTCGATCAAAAAGTGCCCATTCCCGGCGACCTGATCAAAAGTCTGAAGAAAGAATATCTGACGCGGGAAATCTGGGTGCCTCTTGAGAAAACGGAAAAGGGCGTTCGCGTATTGCTGGATGATCCGCAAAACATTCTCAAGCGCGACGCCATTGAAAACTTGCTGAAATCGAAAAACATTAAATATGACGTCGCCCTCAAAGAGGACATCCTCAAGTACATTGAATTCTTTTTCCGGCCGGATTCGGAGGAATCCACGTTTACCGACCTTCTGGGACGACTGGAAGGCGGCGAAGGGGGGCTTCTGGAGACGGACGATTCCGACGAGGGCATCCGGGAATCCGACAGCGCGATCATTCAGCTGGTCAATAAGATCATCAATGACGCGTTCGCGCGCCGGGCTTCGGATATTCATATCGAGCCGGACGTCATCGATAAAAACGTTCTTGTGCGATACCGGATCGACGGCGACTGCATTTTATATCAAACGCTCCCCTACAGTTACCGCTCCGCCATCATTTCCCGAATCAAGATTATGTCCAATCTGGACATCACCATTAAGCGGCTGCCTCAGGACGGCAAAATCAAATTAAAAAAACCCGGCGTGGGAGAAATTGAGCTGCGCGTCGTCACGATTCCCACACAGGGCGGCGTGGAAGACGTCGTGATGCGTATTCTCGCCAAAGGCGACGCGTTGCCTTTGGACGCGATGCAGATGACCCCCCGCAACTACCGCGAGCTTTTAAAAATCTGCGAAAAGCCCTACGGCATGATCCTCTGCTGCGGTCCCACCGGCTCCGGAAAAACAACAACCCTCCATGCGATTCTGAGCCACATCAATAAGCCCGACCGTAAAATCTGGACGGCCGAAGACCCCGTCGAAATCACACAGCGGGGCCTGCGCCAGGTGCAAGTGCATCCTAAAATCGGCTTTGATTTCGCGGCGGCCATGAGGGCGTTTCTCCGCGCGGACCCCGATGTGATCATGGTGGGTGAAATGCGCGATTTCGAAACGGCGAAAATCGGGGTGGAAGCGTCGCTCACGGGACATCTGGTCTTGAGCACGCTGCACACCAACAGCGCGCCGGAAACCATTTCCCGTCTTCTGGACATGGGCATCGATCCCCTCAATTTCGCGGATTCGCTCTTGGGGGTTCTTGCGCAGCGTCTGGTGCGAACCTTGTGCGACAAGTGCAAGGAAGCCTACAACCCGACCCAGGAGGAATACAATCAAATTGCCGAAAGCTATGGCACAGAGCTTTTCAAAAAACAAAACATCCCCTATTCCAAAAATCTGAAACTCTATCGCCCGAAAGGATGCGATGCCTGTGATAAAACAGGATACCGGGGCCGCATCGGCATTCATGAACTACTGGTCAATACGGACGAAATCAAAAAACGCTCTATTGAGCGGCGGGAAAGCATCGATGTCATTCGCAGCATCGCCACGTCGGAGGGAATGCTGACGCTGTATCAGGACGGCATTCTGAAAGCGCTGCAGGGGCTGACGGATGTCAAGCAGGTGCATCGGGTCAGCATGAGCCGGTAGCCCCCCCGGCGCGATCAACGCGATTCGTTTTTATCAAAAACAAAGGCCCCGACTCTCATAAGGAGAGCCGGGGCCTTTTGGATTGAATTCGGCTTTGCGATGTCTGAGTGCCCTAGTCGATCGTACCGATTTTCAGCACCAGGGGTTTGAGCTGCATGCCATGATACTTGCCGGCTTTGTTCACCAGTTCCACGTCGGCCGGCGTTCTCGCCCACCAGACATAAAGATCGGCCGGCGTGAATTTCCCGTCTTTAACGGTTTGATAGGCGGTGGTAATGAAAATACGTCCTGCATCACTCAATCCATGCATTTCCACCGGGTATTTATCGCCCAGAAGCGGCATGATTTTGGGAAAAGCCGCCCGCACGGCATAAACATTGTCCTGGGTGCCGGCCGTAACAATGGCGCGGGCCAGAGCGTGCATGGCTGTGTAATGAAACACGGCTTCCCATGTATTGTTCTTCTTATAGAGTTCCCGGTATCGTTTATCAAATTCGGTGGCTTTCGGAATGGGAATACTCTTGACGGTTGCGGTGCCAATGGTGTTTTCCATTAATTTCGGCCCCAAAAGCATTTGCGCGACGTCTTCGAGCTTGGCCTGCCCCAGCATCAGAAATCCGCCCTTATACCCCATGTTGCGGGCCTGTTCGATCACCAGTGCGGTCGTGCCCGACGGCCCGCCAATGAGCATGACGTCCGGTTTCGTGGCAATGGCGTCTTTCAGAGGAGCGACGAAATCCGTTCTTGTATAATAATTTACGGCCTTATCCGCCGTAATCTTGCCCCCCAGTCTTGACCAATGGGCCTTGAAGGACTGCCGCCATTCATCGCCGTAATCCCCAAACGTCACGACCATGGCCGCCTTGCGCCAGCCGCGCGCCCAGGCCATTTCGGCGTAAACCTGCGCTTCGACCCCGACAAGTGGCGTAAAAGCAATTAGAAGGTTGTTTTTCATCGCGGTAATTTTGGAGGTTCCCGTATACCCCATGACAATGAACTCGCCGCATTCTTCTTCATTAATCTTCAGAAGGGCCGTCGTCGTCGTGGAAACAGGATTAAAGATGGCCAGCGCCGTTTTGTCCAGAAGGGTTCGGGCATTGGCCGTCGTTAAAAAAGGACTGACTTTGTCATCCATCCGTTCAAACCGGAAGGTCCATTTTTTGCCGTCGGCCATGACGCCGCCCGCGGCGTTGAGCTCTTTGACAGCCATATCAATGCCGTTGACGCAATCCTGACCATATTCAGCGGCCGGACCGCTCAGCGGTCCCGTAAACCCGATGACAATATCGTCCGCCAAAGCGGATGTATTCCATACCACCATTGAAGCCAGAGCCAGTACCCATAGAATTCTTTTAAAATGCCTCATCTTTTCCTCCTCATTATGGTAAGAGATTTTGTCTCTGTCGTGATCTGCAACGCTAAATATCCTGCAACTTGTCGATGGCTTTTTTGGACGACAAAACCAGATTGTCCTGGTCCTGCGTCTTTTTAATCATGCCGGAAAGCGTTTTGGTGTTTTCATCCGCAGAAGGCGCGGGCGTTGCCTTGGCGGCCGACGCCGGTTCGGAAGACGCCGGTTTCGGCGCGGGCACCGCGGACGGGGCATTCATTTTCGTTCTCAGAACATTCACCGTTTGCACGAGTTCCCCGATGGCGTCGTCCGCATCCCAGACCAGCTGCTTATTGAATTTACCGCCGGAAAAATCCCGCAAGACACTTGCCGTTTCCTGCAAGGGCTCGACGACATGATGATTCATGACACTTTTGATCATGGCGGGAATGAGAAACACGCTGACAATCATGACGAGAGCCAGCGCAATGAGAACGGCATAAAACGGGAAACCGTCGGAACCGGCTCCTTGTTCCCCGGTTTTGCCTTCCATCATGGACAACTGCGTCAGAAGGTCGCTAATCGATTCCATCTTTTCATTCGCGGCGCTCAAGTATGCCGCGCCCGTTCCCGCCGGAGCGAGTTTCATGAATCGAACAGCCGCCTTTTGATATTCGGTCAAATTGCTCATAATCCCCTGGTAGAATTTCTTCTGTTCCGCAGTAACGTCCGATTCGAGCGCTTTCTTAACCTCCGCAATGCTCTGATTGATCATAGCTTGCTGCTGATCGGAAAAATTCTCGATCTCTTTTTTATCCTGATTAGACTGCACCATGCTTTGTATTTTATACAGGTTCGTCTGTGTCAGATTAATATCTTTTAAAAGCTTCGCGCTTAATTGACTGGCCGTAGAAGAGCCGCCTAAAAAACCGCCCGATGAGGACTTAATCATCAATAAGCCGACTGCCGCAATCAGAATGATCACCGTCACCAGAATTAACATCTGCATGGAAAGTTTTTTTTGCCCCGACTTTAAATTATTGCCTGAATTCATAGTGCAATTATCCCCTCTCATCTGTGGTTGATCATGACTGTCTGTATATGGAATCAGCCGATTTTCATCCGACTGGCCATTAACTCCAATGGTTCGATAATATATTCGGGTACTTGATCTGAACGATTACGCAAGACGATTCGTTGCGAATCACCAACCGGGCGCATAAACCGTCAGACTTCTTAGTGTTTAAGCATACTTGCGGCCTTCCACGTTGTCAAGACAATTTTCGGGATGGACGTCATTTCATCTTTACATTTTTCTCCCCGACCAGCCGCTCAAAATGAACCGTTCATCTTGATTCATTCTGGCAAACCTGCTCCAGGCACGCCATCCTTAAGTTATTGACGCCAAAGGACTTTGATCCCTGGGCTACTTCCGGCACGGCTCTTGCTAATTCACCTGCGGTAAAAGATATTCAGTTTGAACATTAAAGTCGGTGCATTATGAGCAATTCATTTGACAGATTTGAAGGATACGGAACTTTGGCGCATCCGTCTGACGATGAAAAACAAGATTCTTCCAAAGAACGCGTGAAAGAGGTTTTGATCGTTGATGACGAAGAGCCACTTTTGCTGACCATCGCCGAAGGATTAAGCATTTACAAAAAATATTTCACGTTGCTGACGGCAACCAACGGTGCGGATGCGGTCAAATTATTGAAGTCGTCTCAGGGAATCGATCTGGTCGTCACGGATTTAAGCATGCCCAAAATGGACGGGTTCGAGCTTCTGGCCTACATGAACAGAAATTACCCCAAAATCCCCGTGATTCTGATGACGGCGTTCGGCACGCCGAAAATTGAGGAAATCGTCAACAGCATGGGCATCTTCCGTTATCTGGAAAAGCCTCTGGACATCAACAGCATCGCGGACAACATTTTTGCGGCGTTGTCCATTAAAACAGGTCCCGGCACAACCAGGACGAGAGATTTTCAGGACCCGGAATTAAACAAGCTGGGTTACGCATCGGGAAACGTGAGCGCAAACTATTACAAAAAGACGATCGCGTAACCATGATGACCATTGTCAGACCAAAGGTATAGGATATGGGTGGAGCCGTGAAAAAAGATTTCAAATTGATCATTGACAACGAGGATGCGGAGAACGCTCCTCCGGCGGAAGCGGGAATCAAGGACGAATTGCAGCGCTGGCCCCTTTTTGGACTATCGGTGGGCAGCTTCCTGCAAGTCATCGCCATGGAGCGTCAGACCTGCATCATGGAAGTCTACCTCAACTCCAATCACTTCGGACATTTTTGTTTTGTAGAAGGCGAGCTCTACGACGCCGCATACAACGAAATTGACGGCGAAACGGCCGCGATGGAGATGATCGCCTGGGAAAATGTCCGCCTGAACATCAAGCAGATTCTGAACACCAGCAGCGTCAACAGAAAAATCGATAAGAATCTGATGCTGCTCCTGATGGAGAGCACGCGGCGGCGAGACGAGGTGATGTGCGCGGGCGAAGAGCCGGAAATGGAAGAGACCGACGATCTGGATGATGTGGAAGCCGTTGCCGATGATGTCGACCGAGCCAGACTTGACGCGTGCTTGAACTTATTGAGCCAGGATATGGGCGATGCGCTCGTAGCCGCGACCATCTGCAAAATCGATGAAGATAAGGTCATGGCCGCCCTCAACACATCTCCTGAATCGGCAAAAGCCACCCTCCGGTTGACGAAGTTCATGAAAAACGCCTTTGCCGCCAAAACAACGATTGCCCTGGGCGACCATTATATTCTGGATCTGAAAAATAAACAGCTTCTGGTGACTCTGATCATCGGCGAGCATCAATGGTGCGTCGTGTTTAATCACGTCAAGTGCACGCTGGGGCTTTTCCGCAACGTGATTATGCCGAAAGTCATCCGCTTATATAACGAAATGAATTCATAAAACCACGGAAAGGAGTTTCCATGAATATCCATAAATTGAACGTATGCATGGACATCTTGAAAAAGGATTTGGGGGAGGGATTTGTTGCGTCCTGCATTATCACAACGGACGACGGACAGGTGCTTTTGGCCACCGATCAGGCCAACGTCGCCGAAGCCACACTGCTCAACGACGCCACGGCGCTGATCCGAAACGCATTGAAAACCTATCCGGCGGAACTGGGCAATTATTATTACATCGACGTCGCGGGCAACATGGCGATTCTGGTCATCCCGTTTGGCGATTATCAGTGGACCGTTTCCGTCAATAAAAAAGTGGTCAAGCTGGGGCTTCTTCTGAACGTGGTTCTGCCGGCCATTATCAACGCGTTTGAAGATGCGGTCGTTTCGTAAATCTTACACAGGAGAAAACAGCATGGGAGAGAAATTAGTGCGCATTTTTGAAATCGTCCAGGAACAGGCGGGACTTCGGGGCCGCATGGAACTCGCCACGCGAACAGGCATCTCGCTCAACCGGGCGTCGCAAATGAAGGACGCGGAAGATGTCGTAAAAAGGATGAAAGATATTGCAAGTTCCATCCTTGAAAAAAATGCATAAATATTATAAAAGTACGAACAATTTAGAAAACGATTTCCGTTTGAGCCGTAAGAATTGGACCACCCACCGTGTTGCAATGTTTAAAACGCGCGGTTTGACGGGTAATAACCCTGAAGCGGTATCCACAACTGCTTGCAAGGACAGGACATAAAATATTCCGGATAGAGGACAGGCGCGTATGATTTTAGGCCAAAAACAACTCGATAAAATTCATGATACGTTAAATGACAATCTCATCGGATCAGGCGTTCAGAGCGTCATGCTGATTGACACGGCCGGCAATGTCATTGCATCGGTGAACAACGGACATGAGACGATTGACTTATATTCACTGGCCGCTCTGGCCGCCGCCAATTTCGGGGCGATGAGCTGCATGGCCAGGATTGTCGGGGAAGACGAATTCTCGCTTTTGTTTCACAAGGGCGAAAAAGAAAACATTTACTTCTGCAAGGTCAATGAAGAACTTTTGCTGGTGAATATTTTCAATAATCAGCTGTCCCTGGGGTTTCTGCGGCTCAAAATGTCCAAAGTGGTTGAGGAATTGCTTGAAGTCTTAACGTTGTAACGTGAAAAAAAAGAATTTCAGTAAAAGGTTCGCAAGGCCGAATAAAGGCCATAGGATCAGCAGGGGGTAATTCATTGGCATTCATAAATTTAAAAGACAAGGTCATTCAAGCCAAAATCGTTTACTACGGACCGGGTCGGTGCGGCAAGACGACCAATCTCGAATACATCTACGACAAATGCCGGACGCAGGTCAATTCGGAAATGGTTACCGTCAAAACCCAGGGCGACCGAACGCTCTTTTTTGATTTTTTCCCGTTTGATATGGGCAAAATCAACGGTTACGACGTTAAAATCCAACTTTACACCGTACCGGGACAGGTCAAATACAACTCCACAAGAAGGCTCGTTTTGAAAGGCGTCGACGGGGTAGTCTTCGTGGCGGATTCCGCCGTGGAGCGCAGAAGCAAAAATATTATTTCCATCCGCAACCTGGAAGAAAACCTCACGCTCTACAATAAAAACATCAGGGAAATTCCGCTTGTCATCCAATACAACAAAAGAGACCTGGTGAAACAGGGGATTGAAGTTCTGGATATAGAAACACTCGAAAGCGATCTCAACTCGGAGTTAAAAGTGCCATCATTTGAAGCCAGCGCAGTAGAAGGGACCAATGTCGTCCTGACCCTGAAAAAAATCATTTACTACACAATGTCGTCTTTGGAAAAGCAACTCAAACAGGAGCAATAACATGAGCAATAAAGAGGAATCCTCATTTCTTCAAGGAGTGGAAAGCCGTCTTGACAGCCTTTTTGGTGAAGAGTCGGAACCTGTCAAGGCCCCGGATCCCGTTGTGACTCAAGCCTCTGCCGCAACCGAGGCCGCCGCCGTCATCGAGACTCCTGCCGCTCCCCCGGCCGACGTCCAGGATATCCCCGCGCCATCGGATGTCGCATTGGAGGCGAAAGAAAGCATCCGGGAAATTCCCATTGTCAAGGCTCCCGGTCTGGAAATGGATATGTCCGGCGACAAAGCTCAGACTCATGATAAGTCAACCTTTATTTCCGAAATCGAAAAACGGTTTTCGGCGATTTTCGGAGAAGAAGAAAAAGAGGCAGGCGCGGACGCCGTAAAGACGGCCGAAAAGCCTGCGGCCGCCGCGGAACATCCCGCTGAACCCGAGCCGGCAATCATGGCCGAGGCCCATCCCGCATTCGCGGCCGAAGCCGCGCCCGTCGTTTCGGCACAGCCTGCCGTGGACATGGGTGCACAAGCCGCCGGAGCCGTCATCGCCGAAACCGCGCCGATTCTCATGGCCCAGACCGCCGAGGCCGACCGTTTGTTTAAGGAAGAACCCGCACAGGAGGCTGCCTCCACCGTTTCATCCATCTATAATTCCCCGCTGAAAGACATGAAAAGCATTGTGCTTTCCATTGAATGGGAAATCAGCGATCAAATTCTTGAACAGTTTGAAGAAGAGGTCAACAAACTCTATCTTTTGTACACCGGAGACCGCATTATCCAGGGCTTTTTAAGGATTCTGCGCTTCCTCGGCCGATACATCCGCGTTCGCGGCGTCAGCTCCAATCAGGATTCCATCAATCTGCTGCTTTCCGTGTACGACCATCTGGAAAATGTCATGATCACCGAGGGCATGACGGAAACCCGAAAACATATTATCCTGCTCGACAACATTAAAAAATACAGATCGTGGGTGGAAAGCACCGACATTGAAACAGAAGAGGAAGCGCCCGCGCAGGCCCGGTTTGAGGAGCCGAAGGTCGTTATGCCCCAGCCGGTTGTCCCTCCCGTGTATGACATGCCCCAGACCGACAAAGAACCGGCGGTGGACATTGCCATGCCCCGGATAGAAATGCCGGCCACTGCCATGGAGCCCGAAAGCCCCGTCATTGCGGACCGGATGGAGCTTGACGGTTCACAAGACATGGACCGCGGCATCAAAGCGACGGACATTGTGCTCAAAGCGCAGCCGGTTGAGGAAGGACTTGTCACGAGCCAGGCCAGAAAAACCATTATCGACGCCATGAAGAGCCTGTCTTTGGACGATGCCATGGAATATGCCGTACGGGAAATTAAAAATATTTACCAGACAGAACTCGATGCCTTGAAAGAAGAGATTCGCGTCCTGAGAAGCGCCCGATAAGTAAAAGTCAAGATTGACGTTTTAGAGATCGGATGTTAAATGGCTGGCTGACGTCAACAAAAGCATTGGGCAGGTTACATTAAGGAAGGCGCGCATAAATGGTCATATTTTGTGAGGAATGCGGAGAACGATACGTCATTGAGGACGATGAAATGAAGGGATCAGCCATGATTTTCATATGCAGCGTATGTAATGAAATCATTCGCATCCCGGCCAATAAAACAAAAACGGAAAAGCAGGAAGAAAAAGCAGACAGCCCGGTAAAAAACAGTTAATCCCGGGACTAAGGCATTGTTAATCCCAATCAGACTGCTATGGAAGGACGCTTCAGATGGATGGCAAAAGTAATTTATTTGATTTAAAGAGAGAAAAGCAGGAACTTGATCAATTCCTGTCGGCAATTGCTGCGTCAGACATGCCGCTTTCCGGCCCCGTCAAAGACACCGTCTCGGCCAGAGAAAGCCGTCAGGTGGAAAAGAAGCCCCTTGCGGAAGCCGTAAAACAGGATATCCCCAAGCCCAGGCCGCTTGCTTCCGCAGATAGAACGGAAGACCTCTACATGCAGCCGGCTTATCAGGAAAAACCGGTTTCACGCGCCGCCGAAGCGATAAAACCGGATGCGGAAACTACGGAAACCAAGACCAGGATAAAGTCGTCTTTCCTGCCGGACACGGAAGAAAAGCCGGCGGACATTTCTTTACAAAGCAAACGTCCCCCCGAAGAAAGCGTCAAGCCCGTCGCATCTTTCGAGCCGAAGCCTTTTGAGGGCGAATTAAAGAAGCAGCCCGCACCGGCGTCGGAAGAAACGGCCATCATTGCCGACATTGAAACAGGACGGGAAATAGAAGACGTCCACCCGGCTGAATCTGCGCCTGAAACCAGGACTACCGGCAAAGGCAAACGAACCGGACTGCTTATCCTTCTGGTTGTATTGCTTCTGGCCGCCGCCGCCTGGTTTTACTCGGGCGCCATCATCCAAACGGCCAAATCCATTCCCGGCGTGGGCGGCTTAATCAAAGGGCTTGTCTCCGCGGAAAAAGACGTCAATCTCGTGAATGTTCGCCAGAGACTGGTTTACAATGCAAAAATCGGGAAAAGCATCCGGGTGGTTGAAGGCCTCGCGGCAAACATCTCGTCACAGCCCATTTCCAACATCAAGATTACGGCGTCGCTCCATGACAGCGGAGGATCGGAACTGATCGCCATGGAATCATTCGCCGGCAATATTCTGACGGATGAAAAGCTCGAGACGCTGGACGCCGGCGCCATTAAGGCCGCACTCCAGGCCGCAAAGGGCGCGCCGGACAAAAAGGTGCAGCCCAAAGGCCAGACGCCGTTTATGATCGTCTTCACCGGTGAACCGGCAGGAGTTTTCAAAATGTCCGTCACTCCGGTTGATTTCACAAACTGATAAAAAAGCGGGGGGCCGCCCGAAATATCGGCGGACTCCCGCTTTAAGAATCGCCTTAATCAACACTCTCACGCACACCCCCGGAAAAGATAGTTCTTGCTATTCACCGATATTCCATGTAATACAGCGCCACGAATAGCGATAAAAATTGACCTTCCCACCTTTCTTCACTGGAAATTTGTTAAGGAAAAGCCCGCTAATCAAAATAGAATCCTCATGGACAACCGTGTCTGGAGTTTGTCGGACCTGCGCCGGGCAGCCGTGCGCCTGACAGCTTCTTACCAGACGGACATCGGTTCCAGATGGATGTAATTGTAAATGAATGCTGGTATTCCGAACGATAGAAAAGGATAAAGAATGAGTTTTGAGCAGTTTAAATTTAATGAAAAAGTATTCGCCGGCGTGGCAGCCAGCGGTTACAAAATACCGACGCCGATTCAGTCCCAGGCCATCCCCCCGATTATGGAAGGCCGCGATGTCATGGGGTTGGCCCAGACCGGCACGGGAAAAACGGCGGCATTTGCGCTGCCGATTTTGCAGCGCCTGTCATCAGGACAGCGCGGCCGTATTCGCGCCCTGATTATCGCGCCGACCCGGGAATTGTCTGAACAGACGCATGAAGCCATCACCACCCTGGGACAAAAGACGGGACTGAAGAGCGCGGCAATCTATGGCGGCGTAAGCATTTCCAACCAGATCAACAAACTGAAATCCCGCATGGATATTATATGCGCGTGCCCCGGCCGCCTGCTGGATCACATCGGACGCGGCACGATCGATTTATCGCATGTGGACATTCTGGTGCTGGACGAAGCGGACCACATGTTTGACATGGGGTTCCTCCCGGAGGTTCGCAAAATTGTCAAATGCCTGCCGGCGTCCCGCCAGACGCTGCTTTTCTCCGCAACGATGCCCGACGAGATCCGCACACTGACGCATGATCTTCTCATCAATCCGGTTTATATCGAGATCGGGCATGCCGCCCCGGTCATGACCGTTTCACATCATTTTTATCCGGTGCAAATGGACCAGAAGACCGCCCTGCTCAAGACAATCCTGTCCGAAACTCAAACGCAGTCCGTGCTGGTCTTCACCCGGACCAAATCTCGCGCTAAAAATCTGGCCGAGCTATTAAACCGAATCGGACATAAAGTGACCTCGCTGCATGGCAACCTGACACAGCCCAAGCGCCAGAAATCTCTGGATGGCTTCCGCGACGGCGCTTTTGAGATCATGGTCGCCACGGATATTGCCGCCCGGGGCATTGATGTAACGCGGATTTCCCATGTGATCAATTATGACATGCCGGCCACCGCAGAGGCATACACGCATCGGATCGGCAGAACCGGCCGGGCCGCAAAGACAGGCGATGCCCTTACCTTTATGACGGGCCAGGATGCCGAAGTCATGCGATCGCTCAAAAAACTATTGGGAGACAAACTGGAATATCAAGCGGTTGAGGGATTAACGGTCAGTCCGTCGGCTTGCGAAACAGCACAAACCCGTTCTTTTCCGGGCGCCGGACAATCAAATGGCCGAAAACTGTTTTCATCGTCTCGGACAGCTTCGTCGCGACGGCCAAGACCGCGTTCGTTTGATGATGCAAACCGACCTGTCTGGGCAGCGCGCGCCGCATCAGCGGCATAAACACGTCTTGCCGCCGGAGGCCATGGCGCATCAGACCGCTTTGGCCTCCAGCAGCAACGCCGCAATTTGCGCGTCTTTATCTTGCCACAAATTCTGCACCCACTGCTGAAAGTCCGCCTGGAAGGCCTTGTCGCCTTCATAGTCGCGATGTAAAAATTGCGGCGGGATCTCCATGGATGTAAACCGCACGACCACCCTTTTCACCCTGCCGCATAAAAACCCCCAGAACGTCGGAATGCCGTCCGGGTAAACAATCGTCGCATTTAACACGGAATGAAATTTTTCACCGAGCACGCCGAGCGCCAGCGCAATGCCGCCCGCTTTGGGCTTGAGTAGATATAGATAAGGTGAATCCTGGCGGGAATGCTTGGCCGTGGTAAAGCGCGTGCCTTCCAGAAAGTTCATCACGCTGGTCGGCATGCGCGAAAATTTTTCGCAGGCTTTGCGGGTCGTTTCAAAATCCTTGCCTTTCTGACCGGGATGTTTTTTCAGATAGTCGGCCGAGCGGCGGCGCAAAAACGGAAAATCCAGCGCCCACCAGGCCAGCCCCATGAGCGGCACCCAGATCAGTTCGCGTTTCAGAAAGAATTTCATGAGCGGAATGCGCCGGTTCAGAAGTTTTTGCAACACAAAAATATCCGCCCAGGACTGATGATTGCTGACCACCAGATACCAGCCGTGATAATCCAGACCTTCCGCGCCTTTGACATCCCACACGGTTTTCTGGGTAAGATTCATCCACTTGACGTTGCAGGCAATCCAATTTTCGGAAATCCAGAGCAGAATTTTATCGAACACCCGGCGCAGCGGCGCCAGGGGCAACAGGAATTTCAGGATGGAAAAGATAAACAGAAGCGAAACCCAGAAGATGACATTAATCGCCAGAAGGGTCATGGATATGGCGCCGATCATCCAGTACGGCAGAAAATTCAACATGATTCAGCTCTCCTTGATGCGTATTGGACAGGGCATAACACTTGTTGGCTCTTTGGTCAAAACATTCCTGTCCGGAGTAATCTGTGGCCGGCACCTTCCAGATTATCGTGGCAACAAATGAGCGCCTGGTGTAAAACACCGGCCATGAAAATGCAAAACGCGAACATACGGACCGACTGGATGGTTTACATTCTGCGCTGCGCCGACGACACCCTTTATACGGGCATTACCAATAATCTTGCCAAAAGGTTAATCGCCCATGCAAAGGGAAGCGCTTCAAAATACACGAGGCCGCGCAGACCCGTGACGCTTGCGGCAACCAGTGCACCCCTGAATAAAAGCGCCGCGCTGCGCCTGGAAATGAAAATCAAGAAAACACCCCGCGCCAGCAAGATCAACGTTTTAAATCAGCATATTACCGGATAACATCCGACGCTGCCCACCTTCACCAAGCGCCCATCTTTATAAATTCAGCTTGACAACCTTCCACAATTATTTAACCATCCGGTTAAACCGATCGGTTAAAAACGGTGACACCGCAAACGGAGCAGACCCATCATGAAGGAAAGTCAAACTACCGGAAAATCCAACCAAACGGCGGAAAAGATATTGTCCGCGGCCCGTGCGGCTTTTGCCGAAAACGGTTATAGCGGAACGCATGTGGACGAAATCGCCAGGCGAGCCGGAGTCAACAAGGCTACGCTCTACTATCAGATCGGCGACAAGGACACCCTCTATGCCCGTGTTATCCACACTGTGCTGGGGAATATCGCCCTGGATATCGCCCGGGCGGTGGCGGGAGCCTTAGGACCTGAGGAAAAACTCACCGCCTACATCCGGACGATTGCCGCAGCCGCGGAAAAAAATCCCGAGCTGCCGTCGATCATGATGCGGGAAATCGCCTCGGACGGCGCTCATCTGCCCCGCGTAGCCATGGAAGATGTGGCCTCGGTGCTGACCCTTTTAATCGGCATTCTTGAAGACGGCAAAAAGAAAAGTTGTTTTACAGACGTTGCGCCTTTTCTTCTGCACAGCATGATCACCGGGACCATCCTTTTCTTCAAAAAAGTTTCGCCGATCAAAGACCGGCAGGTCTGGCTGCCGCAGACCATTAAGAATTATGATAAAAAACTGAAAGGCTCCGTAGGAGAGGAAGTGGCAAAACTGGTTCTCAAAGCCATCAAAAAAGAATCCGGAGGAACATCTTGAAAAAGAAAATTATCATTATTGTATTCGTCCTGTTTTTGATCGGGGCCGGGGCCTTTGTCTATTTCAGCCGCCAAAACGGCCATTCCGACGAGCTGTTTTTCTCCGGCACGATTGAAACCACCCAGGCCAATCTTTCTTTTCAGGCGCCCGGCCGGGTGGCGGCTGTTCATGTTAAAGAAGGTCAGGCGGTGAGCAAGGATGCTCTTGTTGCCGAGCTGGACCGATCAGAATATTCAACGCGCCATGATCAGGCCAAAGCCAATCTGGACCGCGCCCGCAAAGCCCAAAAGCAGGCCGAAACCGTATTGGCCACGTACCAGAAAACGCTGCCGGCGGAAGTATCGCGCGCACAGGCGGGTGTTCGCAGCGCGCAGGATCTGCTGGCCGACGCCCTGAAAAATTACCGGCGCTATGAAGAGCTTTTCAAACAGGAGGTTGTCACCGAAAAAGAGCGCGACGCGGTAAAACTCAATTACGACGTGGCTCAATCGCGCCTGGTCGAGGCCCAATCCCTGCTGAAACTGGCCGAAGGCAACCTGAGCAAAATGGACATCGCCCGCCAGGATATTGAAACGGCGGGCGCACAAGTGGCGGTGGCGCGCGCCACACTCGATCAGGCGGATGTGCAGCTTTCCTATACACGCTTGAAATCTCCCATGAATGGCGTGGTGGTCAGCCGCAACATTGAACCCGGCGAAACGGTCAACGCCGGACGAGAGGTCATTACCGTGGCCGATCTGACTCGGGTGGATCTGAAAATTTATGTTCCGGAAACGCAAATCGGAAAGGTCAGGCCCGGCGGACCCGTGGAGGTCCGCGTCGACACCTTTCCGGATAAAACGTTTTCCGGCACGGTGGCGTTTATCTCTCCCGAAGGCGAATTTACACCCAAAATTATTCAGACCCAAAAAGAACGGGTCAAGCTGGTTTATCTGGTCAAGGTCTCCATTGACAATCCTGCCTTTGAACTCAAGGCCGGCATGCCCGCCGATGCGCGGCTGAAATAACGCCGGAGGCGCGCAACATGGCTATGGAAAACGTTTCCCGTCCCATGATTGAAGTTAAAAACGTGTCCGTCCGCTTCAAAACGATTGACGCGCTGAAAAACGTTTCGCTCACCGTGGAGCAAGGCGGCATCTTCGGTCTGGTCGGTTCCGACGGCGCGGGAAAATCGACGCTGCTTCGACTGATTGCCACCATGATGAAGCCTTCGCAGGGCGACGTTTTCATCGATAGCCTCAATGCCGTCACCCAAAAGAATCCCATCAAACATTTGATCGGGTATATGCCGCAGCGCTTCGGGCTTTACACGGATCTGACGGTGGATGAGAACCTCGATTTCTTTATGGATATTTTTGAAGTGCCCCGGCCGGAACGATCCATCCGCAAAGACCGCTATCTGGGGTTTTCCAATCTGCTGCCTTTTGTCGACCGGCCGGCCGGCCAACTGTCGGGCGGCATGAAGCAGAAGCTGGGCCTGGCCTGTGTGCTTTCGCATGAGCCGCGGCTTTTGATTCTGGATGAACCGACCAACGGCGTGGACCCCGTATCACGCAGCGAATTCTGGGACATCCTCTTTCGCATGAGAGAGGCGGGCATGACGATTCTGGTGTCCACCGCTTATCTCGACGAAGCGGAAAAATGCGATCGGACGGCGCTTCTGCACAAAGGCGTCCTGCTGGACGTGCAAACCCCCGCCGACCTGCGCGGAAATTTCGCCACGCTGGAAGAGGCGATGATTGCGCGCATTGCGGTGGTGGATAAGGAGCTGGCCCATGACGCCTTCAGTTTCTGACGCCATCGACATTCGACACCTGGAAAAAAAATTCGGCGCCTTTGTTGCGGTCAACAAGATTTCCTTTTCGGTCCGGCGCGGTGAAATTTTCGGGTTTCTGGGCGCCAACGGCTCGGGAAAGTCCACCACCATCCGCATGCTGTGCGGCATTATCACCCCCACCTCGGGCGAAGGCCGGGTGGCGGGATTCGACATTGTGCGCGAGCCGGAAGCCGTCAAGCACGCCATCGGTTACATGTCCCAGAAGTTTTCGCTCTATGAAGACCTGACGCCTTACGAAAACCTTCGTTTTTATCTCGGTGTGTACAGCGTTGACGAAAACCTCTGGCCCGAACGCATCGACTGGATTTTGAAGATGACCCGCCTTGAGGACGTGCAGCACCGGCTCACGCTGGAATTGCCCGCAGGCTGGCGTCAAAGGCTGGCGCTGGGCTGTTCGCTTTTGCACAAGCCGGACATTCTATTTCTGGATGAACCGACCTCCGGCGTGGACCCGATCACCAGACGCCATTTCTGGGCGTTCATCCGGCAGCTGGCGCGAGACGGCATGACAATTTTCGTCACCACGCACTACATGGACGAAGCCATGTTTTGCGAACGGATCGTCATGATCAACTCAGGGGTTATTGTGGCGTCGGGAACGCCGGCGGACATTATCGCCAATGCCTGCCCCGGCAATCCCGCAGCTGATCTTAACGATGCCTTTGTTCAGTTAATGATGAGGGAACCGGCGTGAAACGAAGAAGGCTTCAAGCGATTATCCGCAAGGAATTTTATCACCTGATTCGGGACTACCGCAGCCTTTATCTGGCGTTTGCCCTGCCGCTTATTTTGATCATCCTTTTCGGCTACGCGCTTAGCCTGGATGTCAATCATGTCGAAACCGTCGTCATTGACCATGACAAAACCCCGGCCAGCCGCGACTTCATCGGCAAACTTGCCGCATCGTCTTATTTTCGCATTGTCGCGTATCGAACCACAACAAAAGACGCCATCGATGATCTCGACCACGAACGCGCCGCGGCGGCCGTCATCATCGGGCCGGGCTTCATGAAAACCCTCCAGGCCGATCGGGCGGCCCAAATTCAAATGCTGCTCGACGGCAGCGATCCGAACTTTGCCGGCATTGTCCGAAGCTATCTGACCGCCGTCACCGAACAGTACAATGGCCGGCTGCTTTTAAGTTTCCTGAACCGGCAGGGCATGGAAAAGATTTCTCCCCCCGTCGATTGTCGCATTCGCGTCTGGTTTAACGAGGATATGGAGAGCCGCAACTTCATCATCCCCGGCATTATCGCCATCATTATCATGATCGTCGGCGCGCTTCTGACCTCGCTCATCATCGCGCGCGAATATGAAAACGGCACGATGGAAACCATCAAGTCCCTGCCGGTGAGCGCCATGGAATTTTATCTGGGCAAGGCCTTCCCCTATTTCTTCATCGCGCTCGTCGATGTGCTGATGGCCATGATTCTGGGGCAGGTGCTCTTCGGCGTGACCATGAAAGGCAATTTCTGGCTGATGCTTGCGGCGACATCGCTTTACCTGTGCGTGGCCATATCGCTGGGCCTTTGCATCTCGACGGCGACCAAATCGCAGATGGTCGCAAACCAGCTGGCCATCCTCATTACGTATCTGCCGTCGCTTCTGCTCTCCAATTTCGTTTTCCCCATCATCAACATGCCGGCCTTTTTGCAATACCTGACCTATCTTGTTCCGGCGCGCTACTACATCGATATTCTGGTCGGCGTCTATCTGCGCAACACGGGTCTTTATCACTTGTGGCCGAGCATGGCGGTGCTTTGCGGTTTTTTCATCGTCCTTTCCCTTTTAAACTTTCACCTGCTTAAAAAGGAGGGGCTGTGAACACGCTTCGGATTCGGGAACTCGTGCGCAAGGAATTTATCCAGCTCTTTCGCGACAAGCGAAACCGGGTGCTTCTGTTTGTCGCCCCTCTCCTGCAATTGCTGGTTTTCGGGTACGTCGTTAATTATGATATCCGCAATATCCGGCTGGCGCTAATCGATGAGTCGCATAGCACCCAAAGCCGGACGCTTGTGGAAAATTTTACCGCCAGCGGCATTTTTTCCATTGCACGGCATCTGTCGTCCGACAGGGAATTGACAGACTTTCTGCTCACCGGCAAAGCCGACATGGCCGTGAAAATCCCCCCTGATTTTGCGAAGCGAATCCACGGCGGAAAAACGGCGTCCGTCCAGATTATCGCGGATGGCTCCATGAGCAACATGGCGGCCATGCGCATCGCCTACGCGATGACAGTCATCGATACGTTCAACCGCAAAACGCTTCATGAGCTTTATCCGCAGCAGATGAGCTACGGGCGGATCGATGCGCGCATCCGCACCTGGTACAACCCGAATCTGGACAGCCAGTATTTCTTTGTGCCGGGCATCGTCTCGTTTCTGGTCATGCTGACCTCGCTGCTTCTGACGTCGATTGCGATCATCCGGGAAAAAGAAGCGGGCACCATGGAGCAGCTCATTGTCACACCGATTAAGTCGTATGAGTTTATTCTGGGGAAAACGATTCCGTACATCATCCTTTCTTTGCTGCAAATGATGATCGTCGTCATCTTTGCAATTTTCTGGTTCGACATTCCCCTGAAAGGAAGTCTGTTGCTCCTGTTTGGCACAACGATTTTGTATTTGATGAGCACACTGGGCATCGGGCTTTTTATTTCAACCATCGCCAGCACCCGCCAGCAGGCCATGATGACCACGTTTTTTGTCCTGCTGCCTTTTCTGCTTTTGAGCGGCTTTATCTTTCCCATCGCGAATATGCCCTGGATCGTTCAGCTGCTCACCTATCTCAATCCGTTGCGGTTTTTTCTGGTCATCATCCGGGGCATTTTTCTCAAAGGCGTGGGGCTCGACGTTTTGTGGCCGCAGGTTCTGGCGCTTACGATTCTTGGCGCCGCCGTCTTTGCCGGGGCAATTGCCCGCTTCAAAAAACGGCTGGATTAATGTAAGGAAAATGTAGGGAACGGTCGCGATAACCTGAAGGTCACAAGCCGTTCCCTACCAGGCTGTAGACTGTTAGTCTTTTAGGGGAAGCGGATGCTGAAAGTTGTTGATGATGAAAAGTTAATCCGGAAGTATGCAAGGCTTTTTGCCCGAAGCTTCAAACCGTTTGCGGATGAAACCATCAAGGTCAGGCTGGGGCATCAGGGCGCGAGTTTTCCAGCGAAAGTGTCCTGGTCGAAAGGGCTGGGCGTCTGGTCGTTTGCGCAAACAACCCCCCAGGTACGCTACGGCAATCCCTTCGGCGTGGAAAAGCCGCAGGCGGCAGACCACCTGCCCATCACCGCTGAAATCAATTTCCCCTGGTCGGGCATCGACCGCAAAACCGGCGCGGCCTTTGCCCGCGACGCCTGGGGTCGTGTCTATGTTATTCACCGCGGGAAAATCGGCGGCGGTAAAAAAGGCGTCGGCAAATCGCTGTTTGAAGAAAACTATCGGGGGCTTTGGTCCTGGATGGAAGACAGAGATACGCTGGCGCAGGTGGCCGTGATCGGCGCGCTCGAAAGCCCGCGCTTCGCCCTTCAGGCCGCACTGTTCGTCCGGAAAATTGCGCATCTCAAGTCAACGGTGTCCTCGTCCCTTCAGACATCGCTTAATTTCCAAGAGGTGTCTTTTCACGAAGAACGCATCGGGGCCGCCCCCGCGTCCTCAGCCGCCAATCTCTTTGAGGCCTGCGATCACGACATCATTGTCAGCCGGCTGGCGTCGCTCTTCACCCGCTGGACATACAAAGTGGGCAACGACGATTTTCATGAATTATTTCTGATTTCGCCGGACGGCGACGGCCTGTCTTATGTTTTAGCGGTTTCAACCGATACTACAGAGGGAAGCATTCTGGCGGCCGCCGCGAAACTGCTGATTCAGAAATCACAAAGCGCCCGGCCGACCGAGGCTATACTGTTTTTGCGGGAAGATCAGGTGAATCAATACGCTCAGTCCCTCCAGGGCATCGGCGTCACCGCGCTTGCCTACCGGCTGGAGAAGGAGAAGATATTTTTCCCGGATGTGGATAAAATCAGGCTTGACCTAAATTCCCAGTTATGAAAATATACCGGGTAAAGTAAGTATCGGTGTTGTTTTGGTTTTATCTGTCTTTCAGGATGATTCAAAGAAAGGGAAGGCCATGATTACGGAACGGCGCAAGCGAACCAGAGTTCCCGTTGGTTTTGACCTGAATATCGTCATTAAAGGCAAAAAAATTAAAGTCAAAACCGTGAATATCAGCATGACGGGGGTCAGCTTTGCATGCCCCCATGCCTTTAAGGCGGGCGAACGATGTACGATCAATCTGGTTCTCAATGATGAAGCCCAGTTGAATATCGAAGCCAAAATTCTCCGCGTTGAGGAAAAAGAAACCATCGCGTCATTTCTCGTCATGGACGAAGAAAGCTTTTATCATTTAAAAAGAATCCTGCAGTTTAACGCGGCCGATTCGGATCAGATCGAAAAAGAGTTGCGACAACCGGCTTTTACTTAAGACGAGCCGGCCATAAGACGGCGATGCCTCGATCATCCGCCGAATAGTATTTCACAACGTATTTTCCAGGAGTCTATCAATGCCGAAAATTCCTGCATCAAAACTTGCGCCGGGCATGAAACTGGCGAAACCCGTTCTGGCCAAAAACGGCATGGTTA
The DNA here is from genome assembly GCA_964525155.1 of uncultured Smithella sp. GTDB lineage: Bacteria > Desulfobacterota > Syntrophia > Syntrophales > Smithellaceae > UBA8904. Next base: position 23,495 of record CAZGDK010000040.1, read on the forward strand.
TGCTGGGCGAAGGCACGGAACTGACCGAAACTTGGATTGAAAGAATCCGGGACATGGAACTCTCCAGCGTCTTTGTTGAAGGCCCGCCAATTCAAACGATTCCTAAAGAAGAGGCGCTGGCCGGCCTGGAGGCAAGGTTTGCCTGTGTTGACGGCAAACCGCATATGAACACCATCAAAAAAATCGTCAAAGAACACATTGAAGGCCTCTATGACTAAAATGGATCCGAAAGTATTGCGCCACAAGGTGGAAAGCATCAACACCCTGCCCACCGTTCCCGGCGTGCTGAAGCGTCTGTCCAATATTATCGAAAAGCCGCGGATCACGATCGTTGAAATCAGCACGTTCATCTCCAATGATCCGGCGCTGACCACCAAAGTGCTCAAAATGGTCAATTCCGCCATTTACGGCTTTCCGGGCCGCATCGCCTCCGTGTCTCACGCCACGATGCTTCTGGGGCTCAACGTCATCAAGGGGCTTTTGCTGGGCGTCTCCGTTTTTGAACTGATGCAGAAAACGATGAATGGATTGTATGAGCACTCCCTGGCCTGCGCCATTGCGTCGCGCGTCATCGCGCAGAAGAAAAACCTCAAGGAACCTGAAGAAGTTTCGGTGGCCGGTCTTCTGCATGATATCGGGAAAGTGATTCTGGTTTTGGAATTCGCCCAGGAATATGAAACCGCCATGAAAGAGGCTTATGACAAAAAACTCCCCATCTTTGAGGCGGAAAGAAATCAGTTCGGCGCAACGCACGCCGACGCCGGCGGGTGGCTTGCCGAAAAGTGGCGCTTCCCGCGCAATCTGATTGAAGTCATCGAATTTCACCACCGGCCCGCGCTGGCCAAAAACGCGCCGATGGAAACGGCCATTGTGCATGTGGCCGACCTGCTCGTGCGCGCCCGGGGGTTCGGATTTGCCGGAGAAGATTTCGTGCCGGAAGTCAACCCCGTCGCATATGAACTTCTGAACCTCTCCGACCAGGACATCAGAGATGTGCTGCGTCAGATGGAAGATAATATGGAAGCCGCCGAGGACATCTCCTGACGGCTTGTGATAAAATCTCATCTGCTGCGTTTAGCCATGCTTCAGTCGTTGCGGCGTATCAATAATACGCCTCACTCCTTCAGCCTGGCACGCCTTGCATCTGAAATCTTCTGACAAGCCGTCAATTGCCGGAAGGACTTGGAAAACATGAAAACTGTTGTCGTCGCATGCAAAGATATTGTCCTGCGCAACCTCATTGAACGCGACCTGAAAGACACGTATCAGGTGGTCAGTTTCAATAGCCTGCCTTCGGCGCTGGACTATATTTACAATTCCATTCCCCACCTCATCGTCATGAGCATCGATCGCGACGACCCGGTCGGCATTCCGGTTTTAAACGATCTGAAATCCGATCCGATGTTTCATCAGCTGCCGGTTCTGGCCGTTGTGCCGGATAAGTTCGCCATCGATGACTGGAAACATCTGTTGGTGGAAGATTACGTCCGCAGGAAAAATATGGAAGCGGATTTCGCGGCGCGGGCCCAGCTTACGATTGTGCGCTCCGAACGCATCGTGGAAATCAATCCGCTCACAAGGCTTCCGGGCAATATTTCC
>CAZGDK010000041.1:0-3744 GCA_964525155.1 uncultured Smithella sp.
GTGTAACGGCGCCCGACTTCTACGAGGAGGGCGAGGGGTTGATGACGTGGCGGAACGTGGTGACGGACAACGGCCCGTACGACCACAACCGCGAAGACGGCGTCGTGACCTTCCGCGTCTGCTCCGTACGCGCGGAGGCGGTGCAGCAGCAGGGGGGCGGCGGCGGAGGCGGATGCTCGGTTGGCGGCGGGAATGCGTGGACGGCCGCGCTGCTGCTCTTTGTTCCCCTCGTCGTCAACGGATGCGGAAAGCGCAGACGGCGCTCATAAGGTTGTTCGTCGGGTACCTATGAAATATACTTGACGCGCGTGTTTAAAAAAGGGGATTCGCGATGAAGGAGAAAGAGGTCCGCTACTATTTCGCGGAACAGCGGGGGCTGGAAGTTGTGCGCCTGAGGGGATCGCGCTTCTTCTACCCGGAACACAGTCATGTGTCGACCTACACGGCGAGCCTGGTCCTGTCGGGGGCGCTGCGTCTTGAGGCGGGGAGCGCAACGACCGTCCACGGGCCCGACTCTTTTTTCGTGATTCCCCCCTACGAACCGCACGCCCTCTCCTCCTCCGGCGGCTGCGAAACGGTCACCATCTGCATGGACGACGATCTGTTGCGGGCTCTCTCCGGCGGAGAACAATCCCTGAACGACTGCCTGCGCGCTCTTTCCGGCGCGCTCCCAGCCGCTCCCTGGATTTTTTTCGAAAGGTTCCGGCGGATGCTCGACCGCCTTTTATCTTCGGTGCGGGAGCCTGGCCGCAGGCAGCGTGATTTCGTCGGTGCGGTGGAGCAGCGGCTGCTCCTTCATCCTGAGGAGCCCCTTGATCTCGAAACCTTCGCGGAAGCTCTGCATGTCAGCAGGTTCCATCTGCTCAGAGAGTTCAAAAGAAGCGTCGGCCTCCCTCCGCACAAGTTCCAGATGCAGAACAGGATTCGAAAAGCGCGGAAGATGATGCTCGATACGCGCCTCCCTCTGACGGAAGTGGCCCTGGCCGCCGGATTCTACGACCAGAGCCACTTCATCAGGTGCTTCCGGAAGCTCGCCGGAATGACCCCCTCGGAGTTTCGGGAGGCGTGCGCTATCGGAATACCTTCAGCAGAGCGCGGGAAAAAACTTGGCGAAGAGCGAGAGCCCCTCCGTCCCCGCGCGGACTTCGTGCGGAACCCCTGCGGGGAAGAATGAGACCGTCCCAGCATCGTACGGGATTTCCGTCCCGTCGTTGAGGCAGACTCCTTGTCCTGCGATCACCTCGTGCGTCTCAAGCTGCGTCTCGTGGACATGCAGTCCGATCGCGCTTCCCGGGGCGATGCGCACGAGATGAAAGCTGAAACCCCCTCCCGTCTGCTCCCCCGTCAGCAGATGCTTGAGCTCCACGCCGTTGAACGCCGGATGTTTCTTCCATTCAAGAGAGTCGAACTCCCTCTCTCCGCCGGGTATGCGCATCTTTCCGCTATTAAATTTTTCGAACACGTTCATGCCGCTCATACGACCGCCCCTTTTCCTTTTCTTGAAGAGTCGCCGGGGTTTTCTCGTCCCGGTATGCACCATTCTCTTCGGGGCGCCCGCGGATGAATTGTACAAAAGTGCTCTCTTCCCTCAACCGTTCTGTTGTTTTCATATTATAAGGAAGCCAAAGAAGTTTTTATTGCGGAACACATTTGTTTGGCCGATAATAGAAACGCAGTGGTAAGCGCGTGATCGGAGAGTACGTTCCCTCCGAAATTTACGCGGGGAGAAGAGCCGATGCCTCTACGCCTTAAATTTTTCCTGTCCGTGGTGCTGACGCTGACGCTGGTGCTCCTTATGGCCGGTTTCACGTCGAACTACACCACGATGCAGGCGTTCCGCAACGTGGAGCGCCGCTTCTTTCAGCAAGATATGGCGCGGGTTCAGAACCGTCTGGACGCCGAGCTTCAGATGTTGCACCACTACGCCGCCGATTGGGGCGCCTGGGACAGCATGTACTTTTTCATGGACCGGAAGGACAGAGTTCGTTTCGACGAGATGATCGACAGCGCGAGCCTTCGCGCGCTCGACGTCGATCTTCTGGTGCTTTTCGACACGAACCTTCTTCCGGTGGTCGCCTATACGGTTGGTCCGGAAGGCGAGGAGGAGGCGCTCCCCCCGGCGCTGCTCGAAGATCTGCGCCGGCAAGCCCTCCTTCTGAGCGACCGGGCCTCGGAGGGCGCCTTCGACGACATTCTCATTACGGGGGACGGCGCCTTTCTTGCCGGAATCAGCCCCGTGCTCACGACGTACAGGACCGGTCCCTCCCGCGGGCTGCTGATCGTGGGCGCTCTGTTGCAAAAACGTCTTCCTCTCATGCGGGAGAGCCTTGGCACGCAGTTCGACATCCTTCCCCTGTCAGAGGACGCAGCGCCCGAGAGATCTTCGGAAGATATCCGGATCGCGCCGAACGAAAGCGGCGGGGCGTCGGTCTGGCAGGCGAGAGGGAGCGCCGTAATCCGCATCGATTCCCCGCGGACCATTTACGAAAAGGGAAGAGACGCGGTAATGGCTTCCTACCTGTGGATTCTGCTCGCCGGTATGGGCATACTCATTGTGGTGACGCTGCTGCTTGAGACCTTTGTCCTTGCGCGGCTGAAGCGGCTTCAGACATTGTCCGACAAAATCGCCGCCGAAGGGATGATCGAAGCCCGCGTTCCCTTGGAGGGGAAGGACGAGATCACCGCTCTTTCCCGCTCGTACAATACCCTGCTGCACACCTTGGAAAACCTGCTGATGGATATCCCCGACGCGTTCTTCCTGGTCGACCCGGAGGGTGTTATCGTCATGTCCAACGAAGCGGCGCGCGCGGCGCTGAAGCAGGACGACGGCGCGGATCTGAGGGGCCGGGACATCGCCGCATTCCTCGGAAGAGAGAAGCTCGATTTCTACAGGAAGTTCGACGAGCCCGCGGAGGTCGGCGCGGGAGAAGGTTCCGTCTTCGAGGCGTCGCTTCTCCGTTTGGACGGCGCGCTCGTTCCCGTGGAGGTGCACCGGCGGCGTATCGAGTACGGCGACCGGACGCTTTTGCTGCTCCTCGCGCGCGACCTCACCGAGCGGAAGCAGTTCGAGGAACGCCTGGCCCAGAAAGCCTATTTCGACGCCATGACGGGGCTTCCGAACCGGCACTCCTTCGTCAGGGCGCTGAACCGTGCGTTGAACGCGGGGGATGCGCTTGCCGTCGCGGTGATGAACATGGACCACTTCAAGCTGGTGAACGCGCAGGTCGGAAATTTGAACGGCGACAGGGTGCTCATGATTATCGCCGAGAGAATCCGCACGCTTCTGGAGCCCCCGGCGCAGCTCTACAGAACGGGGGGCGACGAGTTCGCCGCGCTGATCCCGCTTGCGGGCAGAACGGAGGAGATCGCTTCGCTGATGGAGCGTATCAGGAGGGCGGTCGCTGCGCCCTGCCCAGTGGGGGACGATTCCGTCTTCCCGAGCGCGAGCATCGGCGTCGTCCTTGATATCGCGGACGGAATGGCGTCGTCGGAGATTATGGACGCCGCGCTTCATGCGATGGCACGGGCCAGGAAAAACGGGCTGGGCCGGATAGCGTACTGCCGGGCGGGGGATGTGACGGCCAACGGAGCAGGCGGCGAAAACATCCTCACCTTGCAGGCGGAGCTGCATGCCGCTCTGGACAGGGACGAGTTTATTCCCTTCTTCCAGCCTGTCTACAGCATTGCGTCCGGGAGGCTCTCCGGTTTCGAGACCCTCTCCCGTTGGAAGCATCCGCAGAAGGG
>CAZGDK010000041.1:3844-13783 GCA_964525155.1 uncultured Smithella sp.
TATATCAACAACCTGCCGCTCGACGTGATCAAGCTGGACAGGGCGTTTGTCAGCCAACTTTTCGTTTCCGCGAAGACGGAGCGGATGATGCGCTCGATCATCACCATGGGAAGAGATCTAGGGCTCGACATTATCGCGGAGGGAGTGGAGACGGCGGAGCAGCTCGCATGGCTGAAGAGCGCGGGGTGCCCGAAAGCGCAGGGGTACTACTTCTCTCCGCCCGTCCCGTGGGACGAGGCGCAACGGATGATACAGGAGGTGTGAGGTAATGAAGCAGAGGATGCGGAGTACGGTACGGTCAGTTTTTCTTGTATGCTTCCTGACGGTGTTTCTCTCCGCCCCCGAGGCGTCTGGAGCCGACGGGCGGGTTGTTATTTTTGCGTTGAACGATATGCATAGCCAGCTTCTTCCCGTGACCACAAAAGTGAAGACGACGACGGTGCTCTTCGGAGGGCTTGCCCATGCGGGCGGCGTCATCGCGGAGCAGCGCGCCGCCGAGAAAGACCCGGTGCTTGCGCTTCAGGCCGGGGATATGGTTGCCGGCCTTATGTGGCGGCTCTTCTCCGGGGAGCCGGAGTTCTCGGCGCTGGAGCACGCGGGCGTGCAGGCGGGGACTTTGGGCAATCACGAGTTCGATTACGGCGTGGAGCATCTCAAAAAACTGCTCTCGTTTACCTCCATGCCGATGGTCGTCTCCAACCTGGAGTTCGACGACGACTTTTTGAAACAGCGGGTTTTGAAACGACTCATGCTTCAGGCGGGCGCCATGAAGGTGGGCGTTTTCGGACTGGCTTCGCCGAATCTCTTCGCTCTGGCGGGCGCGGGCGATTCCGTGAAGGTGGACGCAGCGCTGCGGCAGATCTCCGAAAAGATGGTCGCCGGGCTCCGGGAAGAGGGGGCGGACGCCATTCTGTTGCTGAGCCGCCTCTCCGACGAGGAGAACGAGGCGCTGGCCGCCGGGGTGGAGGGGATTCACGCAATACTGGGGGGCTCCTCCCACAACGAGCTGCACGAGACGCGCATTGTCGAGGGGCCGAACGGCTGGAAGACGGCGCTCGGACGCGCGGGCGCTTACTGCGCCTTCGTGGGCAGGCTCCGGCTCGCCGTCAAGGACGGGAAGCTCGACGAACAAGAGACCGAATGGAGCCTGCTCCGCGTGACGCCGCGCGCCCGGACCGACGGCGACGTGCTGGCGCTTGCGCTTGAATACGAGCGCAAGCTGAACGAGGCGATGCTCTTCACCATCGGGACCTTCTCCGACGCCGCGGACGCCCGCGCGCAGACGGTGCGCGCCAGGGAATCCGCCCTCGGCAACCTGATTGCCGATTCGCTCCGTTGGAGGATGAAGACCGACGTCGCCGTCATCAACGGCGGGGGCGTCAGGGGGGACAAGATATTCCCTGCGGGAAGCGTCTCGCGGAAAGTGCTGGCGGAGATTCTCCCCTTCGACAACGAGATTCACATTGTCCTCCTGACGGGCGAACAGCTCCGGAAGGCCTTTGAAATCGCCGCGTCCTCCCTCGTGGGAAAGGACGACAGATACGAGTCCTCCGTTCGCACGTACGCGGGAGGGTTCCTCCAGATCTCCGGGGCGCGCGTCGTCTACTCGCTCTCCGGCCGTCCGACGCTGGTCGATCCCGACGGCAAGGCACTCGAGTGGGGAAACCGCGTGAAGAGCCTCCATGTGGAGCGCGACGGGGCATGGCTGCCCGTTGAGGACGACGCCTCGTACACGCTTGCCGCGAATTCGTGGACGGCGACCGGAGGCGACAGATTCTCGGTGCTCGGCAACGCGCCGCAGCAGAAAACGGACTTCAAGGATCTCGACGTCCTCGCCGACTACATAGCCAGTCACCCGGAAGGGCGGGTGCGCCTCGAACTGGACGGAAGGATCGCTGTGGAGGAGTAGCGGCGGGGAGCGTTCAGGAGAGGCCGGGAGAGAATGATAACGGGGGGCGGTCTGCGCAGGCGCGGCCGCCCCCCGTTCGTCGGATTCCGGCGTCAGATTCTGGAAAAGGCAGTCTCGCCGTCGATGATCGTCGCGACGGCCCTGCTTCGCGCGTCCAGAGGGTCTCCGTCCCAGACGACGATATCGGCGTCCTTCCCCTTCTCGATCGAGCCGACGCGGTCCGCGATGCCCAGGTGCTCGGCGGCGGAGAGCGTGACGGCCCGCAGCGCCTCCTCACGCGGCAGTCCGGCGCGGACGGCCAGCGAGAGGCAGACGGAGAGGTGCTCGATGGGGACCACCGGATGGTCCGTGATGATGCAGAAGTGTACTCCCGCCTTCCAGAGGATAACCGGGGTGTCCCACGTCTTGTTGCGGAGCTCTATCTTCGGTTTGCCGGTGAGCGTGGGGCCTACGGCCGCCATCACCTTGTTTTCGGCGAGGAAGGGGGCGATGAGATGCCCTTCGGTACAGTGCTCCACCGTGTAGCGGATGGAGAACTCCTTCGCGATGCGGACCGCCGTGGCGATGTCGTCGCAGCGGTGCGCGTGCACGCAGAGGGGGAGTTCGCCGTCGAGCACCGGGAGCATCGCCTCGTGCTGAAGGTTGCGCTCTCCGGCCTCGTTCTTCGCCTTCGCCTGGTTCTGCTTGTTCCGGTAGTTCTCCGCGTCGACAAGGGCCTGCCGCATCAGCGCGGCGTTTCCCATGCGGGTGTTGGGGAGCTTTCCCTTTTCGGTGTAGACGCGGATCGGGTTTTCCCCGAGCGCCGCCTTCATCGAAGAGGGCGCCCTCACCAGCATCTCCTCGACGACCTTCTTCCGTCCGTGTACCGAGGTGCTCGTCTTGATGATCGCTCCCTGTCCGCCGATGACGTTGCCGCTGCCGGGGAGCGTCTGGACGCAGGTGACGCCGCCCGCGAGGGCGTCCTCGAACGCCGTGTCGTCCTGATAGATCGCGTCGAGAATGCGAAGCTGCGGAGCGATCGGGTGCACCATGTCGTTGGCGTCGGCCATGCCGACGGGGAACCCTTCGCAGTAGGTCCCGATGTGCGTGTGCGCGTCGATGAGCCCGGGAGTGACGACGAACGCGGAGGCGTCGAGCACCTCCGAAGCGCCTTTAGGGTCGAGCCCTTCCGCGATGTCGACGATCTTTCCCTTGTCCAGGAAGATGGTCGCGTTCTTTTGTGTTGTGCCGCGTCCGGTTTCAAGCGTACCGGCCAGAATTGCCTTCATGAAAAGAGTACCTCCTTGCGATGCCGGAGCATCGGATACTATTGATCTTTCTTTATTCTACAGCATACACGGCTCTGGGAAAAGGCAAAGCAAGCATAAGAAGCGTACGAAGATAATGACGAATAGTGACCAATTTCGAGTGCGCGATACAATACAATGAAGACCGGGCGGGGTGTGTGCATTCTCCCGGGGATAAAGGAAAAGAGGGAGAGAGGATGAACGAGGAGCAAATGCAGCTGTTCCACATAGGCGTGGTGCGCTCTTCTTTGCTGACGCGGGCGGACTGCCCGAAGCAGGGGGGCGAGGGTGGCGTGGAGGCGGAGATCTTTGTTGCGCCTGAATACAGGGAGGGGCTCGACGGTCTGGAGCCGGGGCGGGATGTGCTGCTCTTGACGTGGCTGCATCGGGCGGAGCGGGACGTCCTCAAGGTCCACCCGCGCGGGAACAGGGAAGCGCCTCTGAAGGGCGTCTTCGCGACCCGTTCTCCGGCGCGTCCGAATCCGGTAGGGCTGCACAGAGTGAAGATCCTTGAACTTGAGAAGGAGAGGGGCCGTCTTCTGGTGGCGCCTCTGGAGGCGCTCGACGGCACGCCGGTTCTGGATATTAAACCCGTGCTCCGGGAGTCCGGACCATTCAGCGAAGCGTAGATATTTTTCAGGAAGTAAGAATGACATGGAAGAAAAGCTGATATATATAGTGTAAAATAGATGTGTTCGCAAAGGTTCGGTACTCGATAGACGCAACGGAAAAAGCCGATGATTTCGGAGTTTTCCCCCGAAGGGGAGATGTGTGTGGGAGTTCCCTCTGCTGCAGAAAGAACAGTGTCTTCGACGCTCCGCCGGAACGCGGTCATCCTGTGTATGGTCCTCTTCGGAGTGTTGTTTTCATGGCTGGTCGTCGAGCGGACGGACAGGAAGATGCGGGACGATCTGCTCTATCAGACGCGCCTTGGCGCGCAGACGATAGACCTTGACCAGGTTCGCGCGCTCTCCGGCGCCGATGAGGACGTGGAAAAAGAGGAGTATCACAGCCTGCGGCGCCGTCTTTCGGCATTCCGGGAGGCTGCGGATTGCCGCTACGTCTACCTGATGCAACGCAGGCCGGTTAGGGACAATCCGGGGGCGACGGAGGTCGTGTTTCTTGTCGAGGCGCAGAACGACGGGATCGAAACATCCCCTCCGTCGCAACCAGGAGACGTCTACGAGGAAGAATATATCACCGAGGAGTTCGCCGCTCTCTTCGACGGAGGCGCGCCTTTCGTCGAAGGCCCGGTGGAGGACGAGTGGGGGATCTGGGTCTCGGCCCTCGTCCCCATGGTCGACCATCGAACGGGGAAGCTGCTCGCGGTCCTCGGGGTGGATTACGACGCGAAGCTCTGGAGATGGACCGTCGTCTCGTCTTCGTTGCTGCCGGTATCCTTGATGCTGGTGCTTCTGTTGATTTGCATCGCGCTGTTCGTCCTCTCCCGGCCTGTGGATCCCATGCCGCGTCCGGTGCTGAAGAGACTGCTGCCGACCATGGCGGTCGCCCTGCTTCTCCTCACCTCCGCAGCGGTGCTTCTTCTGTGGCGTACGTATTCCGACAATCTTGACGAGCGACTGAACTCCCTTCATGCGTCGATTTCCGCCGAATTTCATCTGGACTTGAAGAACGAACTCTCCCTTATGGAGTCCTCGATTGCCTCTCTTGCGGAGGCCCCCCGTCTGCAATGGGCGCTCTTCGCCGGCGACGCGGACGCGCTCTTCTCCGACTGGCTGTCGATGTTCGCCCGCCTGCGCCGGGAATACGGCGTACGCTCTTTTTCCTTTGCCAATGAGGAGTTCCGGCGTCTCTATTCCTTTGCGCCGGGGAGCGATGAAAAACTGTTCTATGACGGGCCTGTCGTGCTGAAGGCGAAGGAAACGGGAAAGATCGCCTCCGGTGTCGAGGTCTGTCCTTCCGGAAATCTGGTGCTGCGGGCCGTCTTGCCGGTTTCAAGGGCTGGAGAGCTTGTGGGGTATGCCATTATAACCAAGGATGTTCAAGGTCTCCTCCAAAAAAGATCCCTTCGTTCCGGATCCCACCTGGCGCTTTCACTCAGAAAAGGCCTGCTTGACAGGGCGAAGTGGGAAAAAACGTGTAACCCCGACCGGAAAACGGAGTGGGAGCAGTTCCCCGACTGTGTGATTGTCTTTTCATCAATGGAGCGCCTTCCTCCCGGTATCTTTTCTTCCGGAGAAGACGATGCGCCTGATACTTTTCGGGAACGAAGACGGGAGTCGGTCTTCGGTGAAAAAATATGGGGAGTCTCCGTCCTTTCGTTCGAGGACGTCTCGGGAGAGAGCGTCGGAGAGTTTGCGATCATGACGGATATCACGGCGGACAGGAACCATCTTCGGAGCCAGGTCGCGATGATGTGGGGCATCGGCGGGACGATCGCGGCGGCGCTGCTCATTCTTCTCTTCACGCTGCTGAGGCGGGTGGATGCCGGAATCCTTGCGCAGCAAAAGGCGCTCCGGGAGAGCGACGCGCTGTTGAAGAAGCTGTCGAGGCAGATCCCGGGGGTGCTCTATCAGTATCGCCAAGAACCCGGAGGACCAATCGGTCTGCTCTTCGTATCGGACAACCTCACGGATGTATGCGGACTCGAACCGGACGAGGTGATCCGGGACATCGGCTCCTTTTTTGCGCTGGTGCATCCGGAGGACAGGGAAGGGCTCGAAGAGCGTCTCGCCGCTTCCTCCAGGACGATGGAGGTCTGGGAGCACGAGTTCAGGGTGGTGTTGCCGGAAAAAGGAGAGCGCTGGCTCTTCACCATTGGGAATCCCGAACGGCTGCCCGACGGAAGCGTGCTGATGCACGGCTACGTCGTCGACTCCACGGAGCGGCGGGAGAGGGAGGACGAGGTCAGAAAACAGGCGGGTCTGATCGCCTCCATGTTGAACTCTATTCCCGATATCATTTTTTACAAAAATACCGACGGGGTCTTCCTCGGGTGCAACCGGCCTCACGAGGAGATGACGGGTAGAAGCGAGTCGGAGACGGTCGGGAAGACGGATTACGATTTTTACGACAGGGGTATCGCCGATTTCTACCGGGAGAAGGATAAAGAAGCGCTAGCCGCCGAGCGGCCGCTGCATAACGAGGAGTGGGTGACCTACCCGGACGGGAGGCGCGCGCTTCTCGACACGCTCAAAACGTCCTTCCGGGGGAAGGACGGCGAGCTGATCGGTCTCCTCGGGATCAGCCGCGATATCACCGAACGCAAACGGATGGAGGAGGATCTGCGCGCAGCCCTTGAGGCGGCGAACGCCGCGAGCCTGGCGAAGAGCGCCTTCCTGGCGAGCATGAGCCATGAAATCCGGACGCCGATGAACGCGATTCTGGGCTTCTCGCAGCTCCTGGAGCGCGACCCGGAGCTTGCTCCGAAGCACATGAAGTACGTGCGGATCATCAATCGCAGCGGAGAGCACCTGCTCGCGCTGATCAACGACATTCTCGACATGGCGAAGATAGAATCCGGCAGGATGACCTTGAACAGGGCGCCGTTCAGCCCGTTCGCCATGCTGCGGGATATCGTCTCGCTCTTCCATACGCTGGCGGAAGAGAAGTCGCTCTCCCTGACGATCGAACACGACGACGATCTGCGCGCGGCGACGCTTCTGGGCGACGAGGGAAAACTGCGGCAGGTGCTCGTCAATCTTGTGGGAAACGGTCTCAAGTTCACGCAACAGGGAAGCGTGACCGTTCGTTTCCGCACGGAAACCGATTTCCGGGATGCTTCCTCGGATGAGCGCGAACTCCTGCTCTCGGTGGAGGTTGAGGACAGCGGCGTCGGCATCTCTCCGGAGCAGATCGAACTCATTTTCGCGCCGTTCCAGCAGAGCGACTCCGGAAAGAAGGCGGGCGGCACCGGACTCGGCCTCACCATCAGCCGAAAGTTCGTGGAGATGATGGGCGGAACCCTGACCTGCGAGAGCGAACTGGGCAAGGGGTCGTGTTTCCGCTTCCGGATACCGGTGGAGAGGGTGTACGACGTTTCCCTGCGGCCGTCGCAGCCCGGCGGGCGCGTCCTTGGGCTGAAACCGGAAAGCGGGCGTCCCCTTATTCTGATCGCGGACGACGACGATACAAGCCGCGGACTGTTGACCGAACTTCTCGCCGAAGCGGGATTCGATTGCGCCGAGGCGGCGAACGGTCTCCAGGCTGTGGAATTGTGCGGATCCCGCACGCCGGACGCTGTGCTGATGGATATGAATATGCCGGTCCTCGACGGGTACGAAGCCACGAGGATGATCAAAGAGGACGGCCGCCTGGAAATACCCGTGATCGCGCTTACCGCCGACGCCTTTGCCCGCGACGCCGTCGCGGCGTGCGGCGCCGACGAGTATCTGCGCAAGCCCTTCGTGGCGGACGAGCTCTTCGCCGTACTGCAGACGGTTCTCGGACTGGAATATATCTACGAAGATGTATCCGGCAGAGATACGGCTGGGGGCGAGGCCGGGTCGGAAGCCGGCGGCCCGGGCTCCCCGAAAGCAATCGATCTTTCCCTGATTCCGGGGAATCTTCTGCGAGAATTGCACGGCGCGGTGGAAGACGGCGATATGTACCGCATCAGGGAGTTGATCCGGAGCATATCCGCAGTGGACGAAAAGGTGGGGAAGGAGCTGCTTCTCCTCGCCGAGCGGTACGACTACGAGAGGCTGCTGGAGCTGGTGAACGATGAAGGAGGACTCTCCGATGGCGAGTGAACAGGCTGAAAGCAAAGGGAAGATAATGATCGTCGACGATACCGTCGTGAACCTCGAACTGCTGCAAAACCTGCTGCAACGCAGAGGGTACAGCATCATGGCGTTTCCTCAGGGGAAGCTTGCGTTGAAGGCGGCCCTGAAGAGTCCTCCGGATATGCTCCTGCTGGACATCAACATGCCCGAGATGGACGGTTTCGAGGTGTGCAGCCACTTCAAGTCGGAGCCCTCGCTGGCGAAAATTCCCGTGCTCTTTATCAGCGCGCTCGAAGCCTCCCAGGACAAGGTGCGCGCGTTTGCGGCGGGCGGGGTGGATTATGTGACCAAACCCTTCCAGATCGAGGAGCTGAACGCGCGCGTCGATACGCACCTGAAGATCGTCCGGATGCAGCGCGAGCTCGAACGCTACAATCATGAGCTGGAGGAACTGGTGCAGGAGAAGGTCAGGGACATCGAAGAGTCGCACCTCTCCACGATACTGGCGATGGTGAAGCTGACGGAGTACCGGGACGTCGGCACCGGAATGCACATCGAGCGCACGCGGACCCTGTGCAGTATGCTTGCCGCGAAGCTCGCGGAGCATCCGGAGTACGACGGTCTTCTCTCCCCGGAGTACGCGGAGACCATCTACAACGCTGCTCCGCTGCACGACGTCGGCAAGGTCGGCGTTCCGGACGGCATCCTGCTGAAACCGGGGCGGCTGACGGACGACGAGTGGGAGATCATGAAGACGCACTCCGAGATCGGCGCGGAGACGCTTCGGGAGGTGCGGAGGAAGTACGTCTCGAACGCGTTCGTGAATATGGGGATAGAAATCGCTCTTTTCCATCATGAGAAGTGGGACGGCAGCGGCTACCCCGAAGGGCGCTCGGGGGAGGCTATTCCACTGAGCGCGCGCATCATGGCCGTCGCCGACGTCTACGACGCGCTCCGGACGCGGCGTCCGTACAAGGAGCCCTTCTCTCACGAGGAAAGTTTCGCCATCCTGCAAAAGGATTCGGGGAGTCATTTCGACCCGCTGCTGGTCGAGGTGTTCGCGCAGCTGGAGGACGAAATCAAGGACCTCTACAATCGCTGCGCCGATCTCGACGGATCTTCCTGCCGCTGACGCCGCCGGGAAGCGGCGCTCGCTATTGAAGTCCCGGCGCTCGGTGAGACAGCACGCGGCCCCTCGCACTCTTGCGAAGGGCCGCGTTGTGTGTATGTGAAGGAACAGGAGATTCCGCTCCGGCGATGACGTTTCTGCGGAGGACGCCTACTCCTCCATTACGCGGCGGCAGGCGTCCCTGAAACATTCGCACAGGGTGGGGTGGGCGTGGATCGTGTTCGCGACGTCCTCGGCGGTCAGGTGTTTCGCGACCGCAAGCGTGGCCTCTCCCAGGAGGGAGGCGGCCTCCGGCCCCATGATGTGAACTCCGAGGATCGTCCTGTCGGCTGCGCGGGCGACCACCTTGACGAAGCCGTCCCCCTCGCCCATGGCGAGCGCCATGCCGTTTGCGCCGAAGTGGGCCTTCGCGGAGACGATCTCTTCGCCGCGCGCGCGGGCCTCCTCCTCGGTGAGACCGACCGTCGCGACCTCCGGCTCGATAAAGACGCACGCCGGAAGGGCGTCGAGGTCCACCCGGTACGAACCGCCCGTCATGTGGCTCACGGCGGCGAGCGCCTGGTACTCCGCGAGGTGGGCCAGCATGGCTCCGCCCGTGCAGTCGCCGACGGCGTAGACCCCCTCGACCGACGTCATCATGGCCTCGTCGACGGCGATGCACCCTTTCTCCACGCGGACGGGGCCGTTCTCCAGCCCGAATCCGTCGAGGATCGGCTCCATGCTGGAGGCCAGCAGCAGCCGGTCGCACCGCTCCTCGAACGGCTCGTCCTTCGCGGTTCCCCGGAGGAGCAGCCCGCCGCCGTCCTGCACGGCTTCGGAGAGGCGCACGTACTCGCGGACGTCCGTGCCGCGCTTCTTCATGATCTGGGCGACCTTCTTCTTGACGTCGCCGTCGAGGCGGCGCAGAATCTGGTCGGAGTGCTTCAGCAG
>CAZGDK010000041.1:13883-24957 GCA_964525155.1 uncultured Smithella sp.
CTGTTGAGGCAGGTTCCGCCGAGGCGGTCCTTCTCGACCAGCGCCACGCTCATCCCCGCGTGCGACGCCAGTTCTGCGGCGCGAAGCCCTCCCGGGCCGCCGCCGATGACAATCAGGTCGTACATGCTCTCTCTCCTTCCCTGTGCGGTACTGAAAAGGGGGCGTCGCACACGCGGCGCGCCCCCTCGATGATACTGTCGCTGCGCGGTTACTCCGCGTCCCCGAACTGCCAGCGGAGAATCGGATTCCGCGCCGCCGTCGTCTCGTCCGGGCGGGAGACGGGCGTCGTCAGGGGCATGTCGTGGAAGGGCTCCGCCCCCTCGGCCTTCGCCTTCGCTACGATCTCCTCCATGGCCGCCGCGAACCGGTCGAGCGTCTCCTGCGACTCCGTCTCCGTGGGCTCGACCATCAGCGCCTCCGGGACGATGAGCGGGAAGTAGACCGTCGGCGGATGGTACCCCGCGTCGATCAGCGCCTTGGCCACGTCGAGGCTGCTTACTCCGGTCTCGTGCTTCAGCGCGCCTCCGTTGAGGACGAACTCGTGCATGCAGTACCCCTTGTGCGCGAGCGGGTAGATGTGCTCGAGCTTTTTGGCGAGGTAGTTCGCGTTGAGCACCGCCGTCTCGGAGACCTCTTGCAACCCCTCTGCCCCCAAAGTTCTGATGTAGGTGTAGGCGCGGACGAGCACGCCGAAGTTGCCGAAGAAGCTGCGCACCCTGCCGATGGACTTCGGGTGCATGTCCGCATGTTCCAGCCGGTACGCTCCGTCCGCGAAGCCGATCACCGGCGTCGGAAGGAACGGGACGAGCACGTCCTTGACGCCGACCGCGCCCGCTCCGGGGCCGCCCCCGCCGTGCGGCGTGCTGAAGGTCTTGTGGAGGTTCAGATGGAGCACGTCGAACCCCATGTCGCCGGGGCGCGCCTTCCCCATGATCGCGTTCGCGTTCGCCCCGTCGTAGTAGACGAGCCCTCCCGCCGCGTGAATCGTCTCCGTCAGGGCGAGGATGTTCCGCTCGAAGACGCCGAGCGTGTTCGGGTTGGTGAGCATCAGGGCGGCGACGGAGTCGTCCATCATCGCCTTGAGCGCGTCGAGGTCGACCATCCCCTCGGCGTCTGAGGCGACCTCGACCGTATCGAAGCCGGTGACCGCCGCCGACGCCGGGTTGGTGCCGTGCGCGGAGTCGGGGACGATGACCTTCGTCCGCTTATGGTCTCCCCGGCTCTCGTGGTACGCCTTGATCATCATCAGGCCGGTCTGTTCGCCGTGGGCTCCGGCGGCGGGCTGGAGCGTGACCGCGTCCATCCCCGTGATCTCCGCGAGCATCGCGCTCAGGTCGTACATGAGCTTCAGCGCGCCCTGGACCGTTCCCTCGGGCTGAAGGGGGTGGATGCGCGAGAAGCCCGGCATCCGGGCGGCGACCTCGTTCACCTTCGGGTTGTACTTCATGGTGCACGAGCCGAGAGGGTAGAAGCCCTCGTCGACCGAGTAGTTCCTCTTCGAGAGGCCGGTGAAGTGGCGTACCACGTCCACCTCGGCCAGCTCGGGCAGTCTGGGGGCCGCGGCGCGGCAGAAGCCCTTCAGCTCCTCCCCGCAGTCCACGGCAGGAACGTCGAGTTCGGGCAGCGCGTAGCCGACCCGTCCGGGGCGGCTGGTTTCAAAAAGCGTGTCCATCGTGCGTTTCATCGGGCGTCACCTCCCGCAACCGCGACGAGGCGGTCGATCTCTTCCTTCGTGCGGCTCTCCGTCACCGCGAGGAGCCAGCCGTTCTTCAAGCGCGGATATTCCGCTTCCAGGGAGTACCCGCCGAGAATGCCCTGCTGCAGAAGGCGGGCGTTCAGCTTGTCCACCGGTTCCTCGCAGAGGAGCGCGGTTTCGCGGAAAGACGGAACGCCGGGGAACGCCCTCCGGAATTTGCCCGTCTTTTCGAGCTGCTCCACCGCGTAGGCGGACTTGGCGAGAATCTGGCCGCCGATGTCGCGGAGTCCCTGCGGCCCCATGAGGCTGAGGTAGACCGAGGCCGCCACGATGCAGAGATTCTGGTTCGAGCAGATGTTCGACGTGGCCTTCTCGCGGCGGATGTGCTGCTCGCGCGCCTGGAGCGTGAGGACGAAGGTGCGGCGCCCTTGGCTGTCGGTAGTCTGGCCGCAGATGCGTCCCGGCATCTTCCGCATCAGGGGCTTGTTCACGGCGATGAAGCCGAAGGCGGGGCCGCCGAAGTTCATCGGATTGCCCGCCGTCTGGCCGTCGCCGACGACGATGTCGGCCCCGAGCTTTCCGGGCGCTTCAAGGGTTCCCAGCGCGAGCAGGTCGGAGGAGACGATGAAGAGCCCCTTCGCCTCGTGAACTGCGTCTCCGAGTTCCTGCAGGTTCTCCAGGTTGCCGAAGAAGTTGGGCGACTGGACGATCAGCGCGGCGGCGTCCCCGCCTTCGAGCGCCTTCGCCAGCGCTGCGCGGTCGATCCGGCCGTTCTCCGCGGGGAGTTCGGCGTACTCGAGTCGCCGGCTCCAGCAGTAGGTACGGACAGTCTGCCTCGTCTGCGGATGCACATTCCGGCCGCAGAGTACCGTACGCTTTTTTGTCGCGGAGGCCGCAAGCACCGCGGCTTCGGCGGCGGCGGAGGCGCCGTCGTACATGGAGGCGTTGGAGATCTCCATGCCGGTGAGTTCGCAGACCATGGTCTGGTACTGGAAGATGGCCTGGAGCGTCCCCTGCGCCACCTCCGGCTGGTAGGGGGTGTAGCTGGTGGTGAATTCGCCCCGCGAGACGATGCTGTCGACCGCCGAGGGGATGAAGTGGTCGTAGACCCCCGCGCCGAGGAAGCAGATTGCGTCGTCCGCGTTCAGATTTTTTCCTGAGAGAGCGCGAAGATCGCGGAGCATCTCAGGCTCTGAGAGGGCCTTCGGCAGATCGGAGGCCTTCTTCTGACGGACCTGCACGGGGATTCCGGAGAAGAGGTCGTCAACGCTCGCGGCGCCGATGACGCCGAGCATCCGGCGACGGTCCTCCGCCGTGACGGGAATATAACGGTTCATGGCGATCCCCCCTTACGACTCTTCCGCTTCCAGCTCCTCGACG
This sequence comes from uncultured Smithella sp., assembly GCA_964525155.1. Classification (GTDB taxonomy): domain Bacteria; phylum Desulfobacterota; class Syntrophia; order Syntrophales; family Smithellaceae; genus UBA8904. The sequence goes on from CAZGDK010000041.1 coordinate 16,960, forward strand.
AGCTTGGCGTACGCGGCGGCGTCGAGCAGTTTGTCCACGTCGGAGGGATTGTCCACCTCCATCTTGACCAGCCAGTTGGAGTACGGATCCTGGTTCAGCAGCTCGGGCGCGCCGTCGAGATCCTCGTTGACCCCGGCGACCGTGCCGGAGACGGGGCAAAAGACGTCGTTCGCGCCCTTCACCGACTCCACGACGATGAAGTCCTCGCCGGCCTTCGCCTTTCTGCCGACGTCGGGAAGCTCCACGTAGACCACGTCGCCCATCGCGTGCTGCGCGTAGTCGCTGATGCCCATGACGCCCATGCCGTCGACGATTTTGATCCACTCGTGATCCTTTGTGTAGTGAAGATCCTGGGGTATTTTTGCCATGCTGTTCATCCTCCTCTTGTTTTTGGTTTCAGTTTTCAGCTCTTGTAGCTCTTTGCGTAGAACGGGCGCTTGACCACGACGCCCTGTTTCGGCTTGTCGCGGATGACGATCCAGAGATGCTCTCCCTCGGCGGGCGCGGGGGTCTCCACGTAGCACGAGGCGATGTTGGCGTCCAGCGAGGGGCTGTACCCGCCCGTCGTCACGTGCCCGACGACGCGCCCCTCGGCGTTCGCCACGTCCATGCCGTGCCGGGGAACGCCCTTGTCCTCCAGGCGCAGCGCCACGGTGCGGTGTTTCAATCCCTCTTCCTTCTGGCGTTTGAGTACGGGCTGACCGATGAAGCCGCCCGCCTTGTCCACCTTCACGAAGAAGCCGTACCCCGCCTCCAGCGGGCCGATACTCTCTGTGTACTCGTGGCCGCACAGCGGGAGTCCCGCCTCGAAGCGGAGGCTGTCGCGCGCGCCCAATCCTATCGGGAGCAGGCCGAACTCTTTCCCGGCCTCCATCAAAAGATCCCAGAGTTCGCCCCCCTTCTCCCAGTCGACGTAGATCTCGAAGCCGTCCTCGCCGGTGTACCCGGTTCTGCTGACGATCGCCGGAATACCGCCCACAGTCGCAGGATCCCTGAAGTGGAAGAACTTCAGGGAGGACGGATCGAAGTCCGCGACCTTCGCGAGGATGGCCTCGGCGTTCGGGCCCTGGAGCGCGACCTCGGCCGTCTTCGCCGAGAGGTTTTCGATGGCGACGCCTTCGGCGGGGAGATGAGCGGTGAACCACTCCCAGTCCTTCTCCACGTTCGCCGCGTTCACCACCAGAAGGTATTTGTCCGGGGAGTAGCGGTAGACCAGCAGGTCGTCCACGACGCCTCCCGTCTCGGTGCACATGATGTTGTACTGCACCTGGGAGTCGTGCATCGCCGTGATGTCGTTGGTGATCAGCGACGACAGCCAGGCTTGCGCGCCCCGTCCCTCGACCGTGATCTCCCCCATGTGGGAGACGTCGAAGAGTCCCGCCTTGGAACGCACGGTCAGGTGCTCCGTCTTGATCCCCGTGGCTTCGTACTGCACGGGGAGCTCCCAGCCGCCGAAATCCACCATCCTGCCGCCTGCCGCAACGTGCTTCTCGTACATCGGGGTTCTTTTCATGCGTTTTCCTCCTTGTGTCTGCCGATAGGGGCCTCTTCAAGCCACTCCGCCACATCCGCCATTTCGGGCGAGCCGGGAAACGCCGCGCGCACCGCTTCCGCCATCTCCTTCCATGAGAAGGGGAGGCCCTCCAGCGCCTTCGCCAGCGAGAGAATCATCTCGCCGTCCATGGCGTCCGAGAAGACCTGCGCGCCGCGAATCCTTCCCGCGGGAGCGTCGCATCGCAGCTCAACGCCGCCCCATCCGAAGCGCTTCCTGATCGCCGCCGCGCACTCCGGGACTCTGCCGTAGCGCCACTCCCTGCCGCTGTACTTTTCATAAAGCCGCGTGAAGGCCTCCGACTCGGGCTCGTCGGACTCCCGCCGGACCTCGTTGTGCGGGTACTCCTCAAGGAACGCGCGCTCAAGCGCGTCCATCAGCGCGTCGCGCGTCAGGTCGGGGGAGGCCTCCGCGAGATTGACCACCCGCGAGGCCACGGAGGTTACCCCCTTCGATTGCAGCTTCTCGGGGTCGACGTTGAGGTAGCGCGACAGCTTCGACATGTCCACGGAAAGAAGGAGCGTGCCGTGGTGCAGTCCCCGGCGCCGCGTGAGCTGGTAGGCGTTTCCCGAGAACTTGCGTCCCTCCAGCAGGAGGTCGTTCCGGCCGGAGAACTCCGCGTTGATTCCGAGCGAGCGCAGCGAAGCGAGAACGACGCCGAGCTGCCGTTCCATGCTGTAGAGAGGTCGGGGCATGATGAAGGAGTAGTTGAGGTTGCCGAGATCGTGGTAGACCGCGCCGCCGCCGGAGGAGCGCCGGGCGAGCCGTCCTCCCTCGGATTCGAGCAGGTCGAGGCGGCATTCGCTCCACGCGTTCTGGTTGCGCCCGATGACGACGGTATGCGCATTCTGCCAGAGGTAGAAGATCGCCTCGTCGTCGGCGCAGTCGCCCATGAGGAACTCCTCTCGGGCCAGGTTTTTCCAGGGATCAGTGTCCGGAGAACGGACAATACGTACTTTCAAGGGGTGACTTTGATGCGAGAGCGCGCGACAGACCATGAAATCGCCTCCTTATACAGGTAAGCTATTCTCTGTCGCATAGTCTCGAAGAGGGACGACGTGGTCGTTGCGAGAACTATTCTTTTCAGAGTACCGTCCGGCCGCAATCCTTTCGCCTGAGAGTTTCAGCCGTTCTTTCGAAACGGCCTTGCCCCTTCGGCGTCTCCTCGCGTTGTAGAGGAGACTCTCTTGCGGCGTTCATACGGAAAGTACATTCATTGTAGCGAATGAACCGAAAGTGTCAAGCGGCGCGGCGGAATAGTGCGACGGAATTTTATTATAATAAATTTGTTCTTGTGAACAAAGAGTGCGCCGATGAAGACTGCTCCGGTTGCACGCGCAGAAGGGGTTCGCGCCCGCGCTGCTTTCCCCGGCGTAGTATTCGGCGGTGACTCACTCCTGAACACGCCCCATTCTTCGGCAGCGGCGGCGGAGGCACGGGCCCTGTTGTCCCAAGGGGCCTCTGCGGGCGGGGAGCGCGTCGGGGCTTTTCAGCGCCTCCCTGCATTCCGTGCAGAGCCCAGCCACGGCTACGGACTGCGGAAGCAGTTCGAGTCCTGTCCCCTCCAGCCATTTCTCCAGAGTGTGCTGTTTCTCATCTTCGGCGGGGAGGGGGAAGAGCGCGCCGCAATGCCTGCAGAACGCCGTGAGATGGATCTTCTGCAGCGGGACGTCGAGCCGGAATTCGCCGTCGCTCAGGTAGATGATGTTCACAACGCCCATCTCCCCCAGAAGGTTGAGCGTCCTGTAGATCGTCGCGATGCCGATCGAGGGGTCCACCTCGCGCGTCCTGTCCCAGATGTTCTGAACCGACGTGGGGTTGCCCAAATCCTCGGCGATGACCCGGAAGAGCGTTTCACGCTGTGCAGTGAGGCGAAGCCCCCGGTCCTTCAGCTTTTCCAGGAAAGCCTGTACTGTCTCATCCGTGCGCGTATTGTTCGTCATGGTGTGTTCCCTCCCTGGTTTTGAGGAAAATTATACCCCTCCGGCTGTACCGGCACGTCCCGGCGTTTTCTCCGCCTGCCGACCCGCGAGTATGCATCTTCCCCTTGACATAATGCCACAGGATAGCGTATTATGCAAATGATAATTATTATCATTAAAGGAGGAGATCGAGATGCCGGGAAGAAACGGAACGGGGCCCATGGGACAGGGGTCGATGACCGGATGGGGACGCGGCCCTTGCGGGCGCGGCGTCGCAGCAGGCGGACGATTTTTTAGAGGGCGCGGCTGCTTTGGTTGGGGCATGCGTATGGGAATGGGTATGGGCAGAGGCGGCGTGTGGGCCGAGCCGTATACCGGGGCCGACGAACAGACACTGCTCGAACAGGAGCTTGCAATGACCGAGGCAAGGGCGCAGGAGCTGCGCGCCAGACTGGGAAAGGGTGGGGACGCAGAGTGACGAAAGCGGCGATTGCAATGGACAGCGGCGTTATTTCCGAGCACTTCGGCAAGACGAAGGAGTTTCTTTTCATCACCTTCGAGGGGAAGAACGAGATTTCGCGCGAGATCCTTCCTCCTCCCGCCGAAGAGCATGTTCCCGGGCTCTTCCCGAACTGGGTGAAGAAGATGGGGGCCGACGTGGTGGTCGCGGGAGGCATGGGAACGCAGGCGAAGCGGATGTTCGAGTCGCTGGGCGTCGGTGTCTGCACGGTTCCCTCCATGGGTGTGGAGCAGGCTGTGGAGGCGCTCCTCTCCGGTTCTCTGCAGGGCGTCGATATGGAGTGCACCCACGGACACGACCACTCCTGCGGAAAATGAAGATCGCCGTGGCGAGCGGCAAGGGGGGCGCGGGCAAGACCAGCATCGCGGCCTCCCTTGTTCTTGCAAAGCGAGGGGTGCTCGCGATGGATCTCGACGTGGAGGAACCCAATCTGGGGATTCTTCTGGGGTGTTCGCCCGGTGAATCGTGCCCGGTGCATCAACCTGTGGCGTATGTGGAGCCCGATCTCTGCTCGGGCTGCGGCAGATGCGCACAGGCGTGCGCGTACGGCGCCATCGCATGGTTCGGCTCCGGCCTTCCCGTGGTGAACGAATCGCTCTGTCACGGGTGCGGCGTCTGTCCGCTCGTCTGCCCGACGGGGGCGATGCGTGAGCGCGAGAAGGTGATCGGCGAGATCCGCTCCGGATTCGTCGACGGGGCGCCCTTCCTCGAAGGACGGCTTGAGGTCGGAGGCGTGAGCACGGTACGGCTTATCGAGGCGACGATCCAGGCGGGCGAGTCGCTGCACGCCGACGACTGGATCATGGATGCGCCTCCTGGCGCTTCTTGTCCCGTGTCGGCGGTGCTGCGCGCAGCGGACGCCGCCATCCTTGTCGTCGAGCCGACGCCGTTCGGTCTTTCGGATGTCGCGGGTGTGCTCGAAGTCGTCGCAGACATGAAAAAACCAGCGGGAATTGTCGCGAACAAGACCGGCATGGGCGATCTATCGCTGGATGACCTGTGCCGCCGCTTCTCCGTCGAGGTGCTCGCGCGCTACCCCTTCACCCGTTCCGCCGCGGAGGCGGGGGCAAGGGGAGTCTGCCCGTACCGCTCCGAGGAAACGTGGGTATGGAAGACAGAGTCCCTCTGGCGTGCCATTGAAAGGAGATTCTCATGAGTCCGCGCGAGATCGTTGTCGTCAGCGGCAAGGGCGGCACAGGGAAGACGACCCTCACGGCCTGTTTTGCAGCGCTTGCGGAGGGGCCGAGGATCATGGCCGACGCCGACGTGGACGCGCCGAACCTGGAGCTGCTTCTTTCCCCCCGAGAGACGGAAAAGCGCCCCTTCTTCGGTATGGAGGTCGCGCATGTGGACGCCGCTCGCTGCACGGGGTGCGGGGAGTGCGAGCGCTTCTGCCGCTTCAGGGCGATCTCCGTCCGGGACGGAAAGGCGGAGGTGGACTCCGGTTTCTGCGAAGGGTGCGGAGGATGCCTGCTTGTCTGCCCCGAGGCGTGCATCTCCAAGGAGAAGTTCCAGCGAGGAGTGCTCCGCCGCGGCGAGACGGATTTTGGTTCGATGTGGTATGCTCGTCTGACGCCCGGTGGCGAGAACTCCGGTATGCTGGTCGCCCTTCTGCGCAAGGAGGCGAAGCGTGAAGCCGTTGAAAGAGGCGTTTCGCTCCTTCTCGTGGACGGACCTCCCGGCGTGGGATGTCCCGTTATCTCTTCGTTGACGGGAGCGGACTTCGCGGTGCTGGTGACCGAGCCTTCGCGCTCGGCGCTTTCGGATTTGCGAAGAGTGATCTCCCTCTGTACGATGCTTTCGGTTCCCTTCGGCATCGCGGTGAACCGCTGGGATCTTTCGAAAGAGATGACCAGCGCAATCCGCGCCGCCTGTGACGAAGAGGGGTGGTCCTTCCTCGGCGCCGTGCCTTTTTCGGAGAAGACGGCGAGAGCCGTCAACGAGGGACGCATCCCGGTGAAGGAGATTGGCGACCCGCTGCGCGAACTGTGGCGGGCTATACTCGAGAAAGGACGTGAACATTGATATGGCAAAAATAGGAATCCCCTCTTTGGGAACTGATGAGGCAAGCGCTGTGGCGGACCGTTTCGCCCGCGCTCCGTTTTTTATGATCGCCGATGAAAACGGGGCGATTGTGGAATCCTTCGAGAACACGGCCGGAAGCGAGGCCCATGGGGCCGCTTCCAAAGCGCTGATGGCGCTTTCGCAGAAGGAGGTCTCCATACTGCTGGTTCCGCGCCTGGGACCGAACGCGATCGGCTTTGCCAAACAGGCCGGGATGAGCGCGTTCTGCGCCGAAGGACTGACTGTGAAAGACGCGCTCGCGAAGTATGCGCAGGGTTCCCTCGAGAAATTACTGTAAATCAGGAGTACAATAGACTGCAGCATCCATAATACGACAAAGGGGCGAACCTTTTTTATGACACTGCCACCGAAAAGCGACAAGAAACAGATCAAGAAAATCTACGCCGTCGGAAGCGGCAAGGGCGGAGTGGGAAAGAGCTCCGTGACGTCGCTCCTGGCGATCGCAGCCGCCCGTCAGGGGAAGAGGGTCGGCATATTGGACGCCGACATCACGGGGCCGTCCATCCCGACGTTCTTCGGCCTGCACACCTTCCCGTTCGGCAACGCCGAGGGGATCGAGCCTCCGGCATCGCGTTCCGGAATCCGCGTCATCTCGATGAACCTGCTGCTCGACGACCCGGCAAAACCGGTGATCTGGCGGGGCCCTCTCCTCGGGAACGCCGTGACCCAGTTCTTCAACGACGTCCAGTGGGGCGAACTCGACGTGCTCTTCGTCGACCTTCCTCCCGGCACCGCCGACGCCGTGCTCACGGTGATGCAGACTATCCCGCTCGACGGCTTCCTGCTGGTGACCTCGCCGCAGGAGCTTGCCTCCCTCGTGGTCCGCAAGGCCGCGAAGATGGCGGAAATGCTGGATATTCCCCTCGTCGGCGTGGTGGAGAACATGAGCAGCCTTCGCTGCCCGCACTGCGGCGAGCGGATCGAGCTTTTCGGCGGAAGCCACGCCGAGGCGCTGATCAACGACGTGAAGGCCACCTTCTGGGGGAGCCTTCCTCTGGATACGGAAATGGCCGCGCTGGGAGACGAGGGGCACCTTGAGGAGTACACCAACGCCGAAGTCTTCTCCGTGTTGGAGAAGGGGCTTGCCAACCTGTTGTAGCGCTCTCTCCGGCAAGAAGAGTGAAGAGCCCTCCGGGGCTCTTTTTTTTATGTGAAAGGTTGACAATACCATATAAGGGGATATAATTAAATTGTAAGGAAGTGCAGTATTTGTAATATTATCTGGAGAATGGAGGGGATACGATGAAAGAAGAGGGCGGATGGAACCCCTACCTCGCCGGAGGATTGTCCGGGCTTGTTTCCATAGGCTCGGTCTGGTTCGCCGGGAAGTATCTGGGGGCGTCCACAACCTTTGTCCGGGCGACCGCGGCGGTGGAGCAGGCGGTGCTTCCGGAGCGGGCGGCGACGCTTGAATACCTGGTGAAGACGGCCCCGAAGATGGACTGGCAGGCGTGGTTCCTTGTGGGCATTTTCATCGGTTCGCTGGTTGCGGCCGCACTTTTTGGCGACTTCAAGTTCGAGCTCGTTCCGCCGATGTGGAAGAAGCGCTTCGGCGACGGCGTGCTGAAGCGCGGGGTTGTCGCCTTCATCGGCGGCGTCGTCGCAATGTTCGGCGCGCGTCTCGCGGACGGGTGACCCAGCGGGCACGGGCTGAGCGGTTCGCTTCAGCTAGCGGTAAGCGGTATCGTCGCGCTTGCGGCGTTCTTCATCGCCGGCATTGTTACGGCGAAACTAGTGTACGGAGGAGGCGAGCGCAATGGCGGGTCTGAATCCTGATATGGTCTACGGCCTCGTCACGGGGCTTCTCTTCGGTTTCCTGCTGCAGAGGGGGCGCGTGATCCGGTACGACAAGCAGCTCGGCGCCCTTCGCGTGCAGGACTTCACCATACTGAAATTCATGCTGTCGTCCATTGTGGTCG
>CAZGDK010000042.1:0-24542 GCA_964525155.1 uncultured Smithella sp.
AAAGACATTTCCCTGTAGGGAACGGTCGCGACCGTTCCCTACGGTTCATGATCCGCTGGAATGCGAGGCTATTCATGGTAAGTATACAAATTCAAAAAATAATTCACGCCGCCCTGGCCGAAGACATCGGTTCGGGCGACATCACCACGCAGGCTACGGTCAGTCCGAAAAAGAAGGGCCGGGCGCAGGCGATCGCCAAAGGCGATTTCATCATTGCGGGGATCGATATTTTTGAAGCTACCTTCAAATGCATCGATAATAAAATAAAAGTCAAAAAGCGCATGGCCGACGGAAGTCTTGCAAAAAAAGGCGAGGTCATTGCCGACGTTGAAGGCAGCCTTTCTTCTATTTTGCAGGCCGAGCGCGTCGCGCTGAATCTTTTTCAGCGCATGTGCGGGATCGCGACGCAAACGGCGAAATATGTGAACGCCGTGCGCGGCAAGCGGGCAAAAATTCTCGATACGCGCAAAACCGTTCCGGGGCTGCGTGTGCTGGATAAAATGGCCGTGCGTTTGGGCGGCGGCACGAACCACCGTATCGGGCTTTATGACGCCGTTCTGATCAAGGATAATCACATTGAAGCCGCAGGCGGCATTACCGCCGCGGTTTCCGCTCAGAGAAAACATCTGAAGAAAAAGCTGAGCATTGAAGTCGAAACCAAAAATCTGCACGAAGTTCAAGAAGCCCTTCAATGCGGCGTCGATATTATCCTGCTGGATAACATGACCAATGCCGAAATGAAGAAGGCTGTAGATCTGATCGCCGGGCGAGCGCTTGCCGAAGCTTCGGGAAATGTCAACTTGAAGCGCGTCGTTTCCATCGCCGCCACCGGTGTGGATTTGATCTCCATCGGCGAACTGACCCACTCCGTCCGCGCGGCGGATATTTCACTGAAAGTGAAGGGGGATAGCCTGTAGGCTTTAAGGCTGTCAGGAGAAGCCCATTGCATAGCTCATGCGTTGTTAAGCGCGCTTCAATTTTATTGTCATGACTCTGAATCCGGTTATCCTCAAACAAAACCTGGCGGGCAAATTTATCGGACATGATCTGTATTATTACGAAGAAACCGGGTCAACCAATGATGACGCGTTTCGTCTGGGCGTGAACGGTGCGCAGGAAGGCACGGTAATCATCGCCGAAAGCCAGAACGCCGGAAAAGGCAGAATGCAGCGTGTCTGGCATTCACCGCCCGGAACCAATATTTACACCTCCGTCATCTTGCGTCCGTCATTTGAGCCGGCGCGCGCGCCTCAACTGTCGATTGCCGCCGGTGTGGCCGTGGCCGAAACGCTTGATCCTTATTGCCGGGGCCAGGCCTGCCTCAAATGGCCCAATGATGTATTGATCGGCGGAAAAAAAGTTTGCGGTATCCTGGCGCAAATGAAAACGACGGAGCGCAAAATTGATTTCGTGGTTTTGGGGATCGGCATCAATGTTAACCTTCGTTTGGAACAGTTTCCAAGTGATATTCGGCAGATTGCTACATCGCTTGCGATTGAAGCCGGTCATGAATTATCGCGTTTGGAGCTGATAAATCGTCTGTATGAAAATCTGACAAAATGGTATAAAAGCCTCCTGAATTGCGGTTTCGAGCCGGTGCGCGATGCGTGGCTTTCCAGGTCCCCGATGATCGGAAAGAGGGTGCAGGTCATGTTCCACGAGGAGGCGATCAGCGGCACGGCCATGGGCCTTAGTGAAGATGGGTCCCTGATGCTTCAGACCGATTCGAATAAAACGCTTCGTGTTTCAGCCGGAGACGCAAGCATTATCAAGAGGTGAAACGATGCTGTTAGTGATTGATGTTGGCAATACCAACACTGTTTTAGGTTTGTTCGACGGCGAAAATCTGATTCACGACTGGCGGATTCGTACGGAGATTGACCATACTGTTGATGAATACGGCATTCTGATTTCGAATCTCTATCACTCCAGCCGGATGAAAGAAAAAGAGATCAAAGCCGTGACGGATATTATTATCTCCTGTGTCGTTCCGCCGATGCTCAACATTCTGGAGCCGCTGTGCGTCAAGTATTTCAATATCAAACCGATGATTGTCGGCCCCGGCATCAAAACGGGCATGCCGATATTTTATGACAACCCCAGGGAAGTGGGGGCCGACCGCATCGTGAACGCCGTGGCCGCGTATGCCAAATATCGCAAAGAGTGTATCGTGGTGGATTTCGGCACGGCAACGACGTTTGACTATGTTTCGCCCAAGGGTGAGTACATGGGAGGCTGCATTGCTCCCGGCATTGTGATTTCCAGCGAGGCGCTTTTCGAAAGGGCGTCCAAACTGCCGCGCGTTGAATTCAGCAAACCCAAAACGGTCATCACCAAGGATACGGTGAGCGCCATGCAGGCGGGCATCATGTACGGTTACGCGGGTCTGGTCGACGGCATTGTCGCGCGCATGAAAGCGGAAGTGAATACCACGCCCCTGGTCATTGCGACCGGCGGGCTTGCCCGGGTGGTGGCCCAGGAAGCCAAAAGCATCGACAAGATCGAAGATATGCTGACGCTGGAAGGGCTGCGCCTGATTTTCGAATTGAATTCCAAGCCATGTTAAATGTCGGTTTAACAGGCGGAATTGCCTGCGGAAAATCCACCGTGTCGCAGATGTTCGTCGGGCAGGGCGGTCACCTCATTGATTTTGATCTGCTGGCTCATGAGGTTCAGGAGCCGCAAAAGCCGGCCTGGAATGATGTTGTCGCTTATTTTGGCGAAGACATTTTACAGGCGGATCGAACAATCGATCGCAATAAACTGGCGGCGGTTGTGTTTAACCAGCCGGACAAACTCAAAAAGCTCAATGCCATCGTTCACCCGCGGATTTTTGAAGAGTGGTGGCGCCGTCTGGAAAAAATTAAAGCGCAGGAACCGCGCGCCATTGTTTTTTCGGATGTGCCTCTTTTGTTCGAAGGCGGGATGCAGCATCTGTTTGATCTGACGATTCTGGTCATGATTGAGCCCGAAGAACAGATTGAACGCCTGATGGCGCGAAACAATCTTTGCCGCGAGGATGCCGGGTTGCGTCTGTCCTGCCAGATGCCGATTGGCGACAAGGCGCGGCTGGCGGACATTGTCATTGATAATTCATGCGCCGTTGATGAAACACTCAAAAAAGTGGCGGACGTGTGGCGCGATTTGAGGGAACGGGAGTATGCAAAATTTGTGCATCAAGGGCGATAGCCAAAATATATCCTGAAAACGGAGGAAGAAAAGAATGATCGAAAAAAACGTTAAAACCGATTTTTGTGCAAAAGTATCCATGCCTGTGATTGGCGAGGGCGCGTTCGTTCACCCCCTGGCGGCGGTGATCGGCAATGTCATCCTGGGCAAAAACGTCATGGTTGCGCCCACGGCGTGCGTGCGCGGCGATGAAGGTCAGCCGCTTCATGTCGGCGACGATTCCAACGTCCAGGACGGCGTGGTGATCCATGCTCTGGAGACCGAGTTGGACGGCAGGCCGGTGGAAAAAAATCAAATGGAAGTCGATGGCAGAAAATATGCTGTGTATATCGGCAACCGGGTGTCGCTTGCGCACCAGGTTCAGATTCACGGACCGGCGGTAGTTCAGGATGATACCTTTGTCGGTATGAAAGTGCTGGTGTTCAAATCCGTGGTTGGCAAAAACTGCGTGATTGAGCCGGGCGTTATTTTAATGGGCGTTCAAGTGGCCGATAACCGCTACGTGCCGGTCGGATCGGTGATTAAAACGCAACTGGAGGCGGACATGCTGCCGACCATCACGCCGGATTATCCGCTCAAAGACATGAATAAGGGCGTACTGCACGTCAACAAGGCGCTGGCGAAAGCTTATCTGGACGCCGCCAAATAATGCCTTCACGCAGCCGGTTCGATCGGATGACATAAAACCGGCTGTTTTTTATTTTTCTATGCTGGTTACAATCAAGCCTTCGCGGCAAAAACGAGAGCCCCGTTTCTGTTTGTCCTGCGGCACAAGGGACAATATGAGGAACCGCCGCTATTGTTCCGTTAAATGCCGCCAGCATCTGCGGCAGAAACTGACCACCCGCAGCGGCTTGCTGGAAGCGTTAAACGTGCGCCACGCCACGTTTTATTTTACCGACGATATGATCGTGATGGATATTGTCGTGCGCGACATCCGAAACGTCTTCCGTTACACGGCTCTGCGTACAAAAGGCGCAAGGCCCGCCGACGATTTCGGAAAAATGGCCAACCGGCTGGGGGAAGCCTGGTGGGCGGAAGAAAATCGGACCAAAAGAAAATATTTGGCGTCCCGCAAGCTTCTGGAGATGGCGGAAAAACATGATGTTGCGGAAGGGCTTGTGCGTCCGCGTTTAATCAAAACGGCCAGCGTTCGTGCGGAGAGTCTGCAATACCTCGGCATCAGCAAAGCTGAACTGGGATCTTCCGAACTGACCAAACTTATCAAAAACGCGTATCGCCGTCAGGTCAAAATCCATCATCCCGATGCCGGCGGCGAGGCGATGACTTTTCGAAAAATTCATGATGCTTACCGGGACCTTCTATGCTGGGCGGAGAATCCCACGTTTTTACGACGCCGGGGCTTTGCCGACAAGTGGTATTACGACGGCGCCAGTCAAAAATGGGTTCAGCCGGTGATGACAAAAAAATAACAGGTTCAAGGTACAAGGTACAAGGTGCAATATTTATTCACCCCGAGGGGGTGAAACGTTTATAGCGCTTTGGCGACATTTTTTGTACGACCCCGACGGGGTCGAAGACTTAAGGAAAGAATCGGCACTATAAACGTACCATCCCGTCAGGATGGAAACCTTGCACCTTGAACATTATCAACATTCATCCTTGATCCTTGCACCTTGAATCTTTTCCACATCCTCCGGCGTATTGAGATTCTGAAAAAGACGGCCTTCCGGATTGAAAGGCTTGATTTGATCTTCTTCAATCGTCAAAACGCGCATATCCCGGTAGAATCCGGTGATCTTGAGTTTATCCATGAGCAGAAGTCTCTTAATGTTGGGCAGGCAGTTTCGCGAATAAATCGCGTGCAGAGGCTGATAGCCTTCGGGCAGTTGCGGGACGATGATGTCGTGTTTGCCGGACTGCCCGATCAGAAAAGCGATGAAGTCCTTGTTCAGAAACGGCATGTCGCAGGGACAGGCAAAGGCGTCATTGTTTTTTGAGTAGAACAGTCCGGTGTAAATGCCGCCCAGCGGGCCTTTGCCCTTATATATATCCGTAACGACGGCCACATCTTTAAATTCAATGTACGATAACGGATCATTGGTGACGATAAGAATTTCGGTAAATAACTGGCGATAGATGCTGAGCGTTTTATCGATCAGGCGAATGCCGTCTACAGTCAGAAACGCTTTATTGGCGCCCATCCGGGAATTTTTGCCTCCCGCCAAAATGATGCCGGTGATGCTTTTTTTTTGATCCTGATTTCTGGAATTCATCTAAAAAAAATTTCCTGTTTTCGCTATTTTTGCCTCAAGAAATATCATTAAACCTTTTTAATTTGAACATCTTATTTGAAAATTATGACCATTGTCCACAATTTTTATTGACACTTGAAATGTAAATCTATAAAAGCCAAACTTCGTATTTTTTACTAAATTTGGGAGGGTCGTCAATGAGCAAGGATGTTAAGCTGTTTGGTATGCCTGCGGAAAGCGGCAGGTGGGTGTATGTTCTGCTGGGATTAATCATGTGTGTTTGTCTGGGTGCGGTCTATGCGTACAGCATTTTTTTGAAACCGGTGCGTGACGCTTTTACTGGTATTTCCGCCTTTCAGGCCAATTTGCCGTTTATGGTTTTCCTGGCCTTTTTTGCAATTTTAATGTTTTTCGGCGGAAGAATCATGGAAAAGATCGGCCCGCGCAACCTCAGCATCATCGGAGGCATTGTCGTGGGTTTGGGCTGGTTTTTATCCGCGTATGCGTCGAACATCTGGATGTTGACGCTGACCTACGGCGTGATTGCCGGATCAGGCGTAGGCTTGGTTTACGGTTGTCCCGTGGCGATGGCCGCCAAGTGGTTTCCGGATAAAAAAGGTCTGGCCGTAGGATTGGCTCTGGCGGGGTTTGGCGGTTCGGCCTTGATTACGGGTAAAGTTGCCAATGCTTTAATTCCGACTGTCGGCCTTTCTACGACGTTCATGTATTTCGGTGTTGCCTTTGGCGTGATCCTGGTTGTTTTGAGCCTTCCGTTTCGTTTTCCCGAAGCAGGCTGGGCGCCCGCCGGTTGGAAACCCGCAGCCGGGGCTGCTGCTGCGGTTGATTATACTCCGGGGGAAATGGTAAAAACCGGCACATTTATAGGCTTGTTTTTATGCTACATTATCGGTTGCATCGCGGGCTTGATGGCCATTGGCATTTCCAAGCCGGTCGGCAATGAAATTATAAAAATTTCGGGTGAGACAGCCGCGACACTGGTCGGCGTCTTTGCGATCTTCAATGCCGTGGGGCGTCCGCTATTTGGATTTCTCACCGACAAGATTACACCTCGCAACGCCGCCATTTTCAACCTCGTGATGATTCTTGTGGTATCCGGTATTATGATTATGGCCAAGGAAGGCGATTCGACACTTTATACCATCAGCTTCATCGGCTTCTGGCTGTGTCTGGGCGGCTGGCTGGCCATTGCCCCGACGGCGACGGCATCCTTCTTCGGCATGAAAAATTACGCGCGTAACTACGGCGTGGTTTTCTTTGCCTACGGCATTGGCGCGATTATCGGCGGCATTATTTCCGGTCAGGCCAAGGATGTGTTTGGCACGTACACAGTCGCTTTTTATCCCACGGCGGCATTGGCGATCGTGGGGCTGGTTCTGGCGGTTGCCTTGTTGAAGCCGCCCCAAAAAGGATAAACTCCGTATTTCGGTTTAAATGATAAAAAAAGCGGGCTTATGAGCCCGCTTTTTTTATCGGATAATTTTCCGGTCAATGGCCGCGGGTTTTGCGCCCTGACGCTCGACCATGGTTTGAATGTCTCCCTTGCCCCTGAAGCGCTTGACGTTGAGCATGAAAATTTCGAGTTTGCTCAAGACATTGGGCGGCAACAGGTTCCCGTCGATTTCAATCGAGATGGTCGGATATTTTCTTTCCCGCGCCCAGGGGGTGAACAATCCTTCGATGACTCGGCCGATCAGGCAGGCAAAAGGCGAGATGTTCACGATGCCCGAGTAGCCGTCCATCATGGCGGTGGCGGCCACGCCGCTGGAAATGCTGATCTCGGAATACAGCTCATGACTCACAAAATGCTTTTCCGTATTTTGCATGATTTCTTTCATGTCATGCGGTGATTTGGGGATCAGGCCGGTTGTGCCAAGCGTGTTGCGCACATCCTTTTCCACTTTGTGCTTGTAGGCATGTTCAATTTTCCAGTTAATAATATCTCTGAATTCTTTGGCAAAAACGCGGCGATACCACGGCGCCAGGTTCAGCCTTTTTTTGAGCTCGTAGTGCCGGACGAAATCGCAGTAATACACCCATTCGGCGACATTGGAGACCTTCCCGACAATGCCATGTTTGCTGAATTGCTGGATTAGTTCGTCCACCGCGAAATCGTCGCGGCGGACATAGATTTCGCCGACGATCAATACTTTCGGGCAGTCGTCCATTTTTCTCGCGAGCGGAATGTTGGAAATTTCCCGGGCAATGTCTTTGAGTACGGGAAGAACTTTTGTGACGTCGTGCTCGGCGACACCGATCATTTTCTGCCAGACCTGATCGTAGATCCTCATTGCGTAGGCAGGATCGGCCGCGCAGGTTCGAAGCGATGTTTCGATGTCTTTCATATAATCGCCGATGATGACCGACCACCAGGCGTATTTGGAAAATTCCGCACCGAGCTCGTTATAGGAATTATCCGAATCCATGGTGAAGACCAGTACGTTTTCCAGACGCAGATCCTTGAAAAGGTTTTCATAGAACACAAAATACTGGCCTGTCCGGCAGGGGCCTGTTGTGGTGGGGACAAACAGAATATAGATTTCATCCTTGCGGTATTTTTCAGATGATAAATATTTCAGGGTGCTTCCTAAAACGAGATGCGACGGGAGGCATTCCTTGCCGGAGGCGTGGTTGCGGGCCATCTGCAGGGTATAGATGTCCGGTACGGGCATGGTTTCCGCGTTGATGCCCAGGCCGCGAATTGTTGCTCCGATCAATTCCGCCGAAAGCCGTCCCATGTTGGATAAAAGCAGTTTGACACGGGGATTGTTTTTGATGGCGATCTTTTCACCGGTGGCAACATTTTTGATGTGAATGTCTTCGCCGGGATTGTTAATGAAGCGCAGTCCGTTATCGTAGCGTTCTTCACGAATATCGGTCAGCTTGGAGCGGTAGCCTTCGATGATATCAAGAAACGCCTCGATGCGCGTATCGACGCCCGCATCCGCCGTATGCGAATCCAGCTCCAGGATCAGGAAAGGCTTGGTTCCCATCGTCCATTTCAAATAATGCAGCATGAAGGAATCGGGAGCGCAGGAGAAATTGGAAATGAACGTGACAAAAATATTGTCTTCGTTTTTCAAAAGCATGCCGGCTTTCATATCCTGCTGGCCGTAGTACCAGTACATATTGGGATAGATGGGCTGATCTTCAAACGGCAGAATGTCGAAAGGAATAACCGAATGTCCGCGGGACGTGTATTTGCGGGGAATGCCCATGTTCGCGTCGGCGGTGAAGGAATTGTAGGGCCGTCCCAGAAGGGCAATCACCGGCCGCGAGGCTTTTCTGGCTTCATCGAGCGCCTGCCGGCCCAGCGCGGAAAACTTTGCAAAGCATTCCATCTGCTTTTCATAGGCAATGTCGAACGCCTTCTTAGCGTCGCTTTCACTTACGCCCAGGGCGGCCGCCATCGCAATAAACGGTTCGGCGGCCTTGTCTGTTCCATACATGAAACTGACCACGGGCGTCAGATACTTTCCCTCCGGAATTTCCGGAAAAGCCTTTTTTATGTAATAGGGAAGGCTTTGGGTAATGGGGCAGAAATTGGCCGGCGCGTTTTGTTCATAGCTTTCCATGTCCCGGAAATGGGGCAGGAAGATGTAGTCGATTTTCCGGTTGAAAATGTCCTGAACGGCGCCGTGCGCGATTTCCGCCGGGAAGCAGTAACTGCTTTCGACGCGCGCCGTTCCTTCATGGGATATCTCCTGGGAGACGAACGTTTCTATGCCCAGCGCGTGGAAGAACCAGGCATAGAGCGGCCAGAGCGTGTAAATGGAAAAACAGCGGGGAATCCCCACAACGATATTCTGTTTTTTAACGAGGTCTTCCGGATTCGGCGCGCATTCTTTAAAGAGAATGTCGTTTCGCTTTTCAATGTAGTCGACAACTTCGGATTCATTAACCTCCTTCTTTTTCTGGCTATTGGCGTATTTATTACAACGACCGCCGCACATGTATTTGTGGCCGTTGACGTTGAGGATGCGAATCGGGCAGAAATTGTCGCAGGCTTTGCACTGGAATTCTTTTTCGTAAACGATGGTCGTGGCAAGAATCGCATCGATGTCATAAGAGGATTTGGTGAGAAATCCTTCCGCCGCCTTTTGTCCGGCCAGAATGCCCACGCCGAAGCAGCCCATCAATTCGGGATCGGGCGGTACGAGAATGTTTTTGTCCAGAAGCATCGCGAAGGCCAGCGGTACGGCCTTGTTCTTGGCCACGCCGCCTTGCAAAACGATGTTTTTACCGATCGTGCGGTTGCCCACGACGCGGTTGAGGTAGTTCGATACGATAGAGGTGACAATGCCCGCCGTGATGTCTTCGCGCGACGCGCCCTGCTGAACGGCGTTGCGGATATCGGAGTTGATAAACGCGGAGCAGTGTTCGCCGAATTTCAGGGGTTCTTTCGCGGCGAGCGCAATATCGCCGATCAGAGCGGCATCGGGGATGTTGAGATCACCCTGCGCCGATTCTTCAAGAAATGAGCCGGTTCCCGCGGAGCAGGCTTCATTCATGGCGTAATCGATCGGGACTTTGTTTTTCAGGGAGACATACTTGGCGTCCTGGCCCCCGATTTCGAAGATGGTGTCGATATTATCGCGATAGAAGCTGGTGCCGACGGCGTGTGCGATAATTTCATTATAGACGGCGGGGGTTTCCAGGAAGACGCCGAGAATTTCACGCGATGAACCGGTGGTTGAAGCCAGCGTGATGCGAATCTGGTCGTCGCCAATGTCTTCCCGGACCTGTTTTTTTATTTCCACCAGGCAGTTTTTAAGCGCCCCGACCGGATCGCCGTGCGTGCGGCCGTAAAACGAGGCGGTGATTTCATGGGTTTCCATATCGATCAGACAGGCCTTGGTGGTTGTGGAGCCGCCGTCGACGCCCAGAATGTATTCCCGTCCCGCAACCACTTTCCCTTTCCGGGACGGCAGGTAGGTGACCTTGCCCTGAGCGGTTTGCAGGCTTTTGAAGCGCTTGAACTGAATCCGGCTGCTTTTGAACAGCGCGTCAAAAGAGGGCAGGGGGCTGCCGGAGGATGAGGCCAGAAGCGCCGCTCCGTAAGCCTCGAAATAAGGCGCCTGTTCGGGGACAATAAATTCGATTGCGGGCATGCGTTCCCGGATGAAACGCAGAATGTACGGATTCTGCGTCACACCGCCGACCAGCAGGACGTTTCCTTTTTCAATTCTGGCGCGCTTCAGAAAATCAACAACTTTGATCGCCATCACGTCGCTGAGCGACAGGACAATGTCGCCCGTTCTGGCTTCGCCCTTATTCAGACGGTGTGTGCAGTCACTTTTCATGAAAACCGAGCAGCGCGACGAAAGCTTCAACACGCGACAGTCTGCGGGGATATCATGAATATCGCCCAGTTTCATATTCATCCGCGCCAGCTGCTGTTTAAAAAATTCGCCGGTTCCCGACGCGCATTTATTTCCGGAAAAACTCGTGATGATTTTTTTATTGGCATCAATCGTATAGACGACGAGATCTTCGCCGCCCAGCGACACCAAGGCGTCCACTCGATGATCCAGGTTGCGCAGCGCTTCTTCAATGCAAAGCGGTTCGATGACGCTGTTGATGTTTAAAAGATGACGGCCTTCCGTTCCCGTGGCCAGCGTCTGCACGCCGGTGGGAACGACATGGGACGACAATACTTTTTTCAGCGTATCAAGAAAATTACCTTCGTGCGGTTCCACCGCGTGCCATAAAATGCTGTCTTTCTCCAGCATGGCGACTTTTATGTTTGAGGCTCCGATATTAATTCCCAGGCGTTTCATAAAATCTCCCTTCATTAATAATCCGTACTGTCATTATTACGATTAGCCTGTATCGTCAAGCGTCAGATCGCATTCGGACGAAAAAATGAGGCGGAATAAAGGCTGTGAGAATTGAAAGAAAAACAGCTGATAGACGCGTCTACCAGCTGTTTTATAATCGTTTTAAAAATCAAATAATTTTTAGACGGCCACGAATTCTAGTGACCTTCTTCCATGGCGCCGCCGATGTACATCATCGCCAGCAGCATGAAAACCAGCGTCTGAACGACGGAGGTAAAGATCATCAAAATCATGATGGGCAGCGGAACGATCAGTGGCACCAAAAGCAGCACGACCAGAAGGACGATGTCTTCGCCGGCGATGTTGCCGAAAAGACGGAACGTCAATGAAAGAGGCCGCGACAGATGACTGATGATTTCAATGGGGAGCATGAGCGGAATCAACCACCAGACCGGGCCCAGAAATTGTTTGAAATATTTCAAGCCGTGCGTCATGACGCCCACGATATGAGTCATGAAGAAGACCACCAGCGCCATGCCCAGGTTGGTGTTGATGTTGGCTGTGGGGGACTCAAACCCTGGAATGATGCCGATCAGGTTGGAGGTCAGGATGAAAAGACCGATGGTTGCAATCAGAGGGAAAAATCTCTTTCCATGATGTCCCATGGTATCAAGCAAAAGGCTATGAAAACCATCCACAATGACTTCCATTACGTTCTGGAGCCGGCCCGGGTAAACCTGCAGGCTGCGGGTGGCCAGGAATGAAAGTACGGACAGAAGAAGACCAACAAACAGCGTGTTGAAAACAATGGTCATATTAACGCCCACATCTTTGAGCCAACTCGTGTGGAAGAATATTAAGGGTTCCATTTGTGTCTAACCTACCTCCTCAATAAAGTTTTTTTTTGCCAGGGCTGTGATCATGGTGACAACGATATTGATCACGACCACGGAAAGTCCAATTAACAGGCCGACGACATTCACCGTTTCGGATGCAATCAGTAAATATAACACGACGGCTGTGAGCGCCAGGCGGATGTAATATTTGATCATGGTGGGCCGTTTGACGTTGCCCGCGGGATTCTTGAAAAGCCCCTGCAAACCTAATTCCATACCATGAAAATTTAAAATACTGATAAAACCGCCCAGGAGAACGCCCAGATAAAATTTTTGTGGAGCAAAGATTAACGAAGGGATGAAAAGAATTGCCAGAATAATCCAGTTGGCAATTTCAAGTTTTTTTTGGAGCGGGTCTTTGACGATGTGGTTCACTTTTTAAACTCTTTATAATGGATTCTTCATCCTTGAAATTTCTCTTAATCAATACATAGATATTGCGAAACCCCGCCGAAATTCCAATGACCAGAAAAACTACGGTAAATACCTGGCCCGAGTCAAATTTCCGGTCTAAATAGCTTCCTAAAAGGAGGCATCCAAAAATCGCCAGAACCATTGCGATTCCAATACTGCTGGCGTAGGCCATCTGGATGGCTAATTTTTTGGTTTCGCTATCCATTTAGTGATGCGCTCCTTAACATGCGCTAAAAACAAAGTCAACCAAAAACATGACTGACGTTCATTGTTTGTGTAAAAACTGCCTGTTTTTTTTATACCATTCAATCGTTTTTTTAAGGCCCGTTTCCAGGTCGGTTGTAGCCTTAAAACCGAATTCATTCAATGCCTTTGAAGTATCAAGCTGACGCCGGGGTTGTCCGTCGGGCATGGTGTTGTTCCAAATAATCTTTCCGGTAAAACCCGATAAACGTGTGATCAATTCCGCCAGGTTTTTTATGGATATTTCAAATCCCGCTCCGATATTAACCGGATCACTTTTATCATAAGTATCAGCCGCCATGCAAATGGCCCTAGCCGCGTCTTCCACGTAGAAGAATTCCCTGGTTGCAGCCCCTGTTCCCCAAACTTCCAGCGTCTCCATGCGCGCGTCTATCGCGTCAAAACATTTTTTTATAAGCGCGGGAATTACATGGGAAGAACGGGGATCGAAATTATCGCCCGGTCCGTAAAGGTTTACGGGGAGAAGAAAAATGGAATTAAAACCGTATTGCAGGCGATATGCCTGCGATTGCACCAGCATCATTTTTTTGGCCAGACCGTAAGGAGCGTTTGTTTCTTCCGGATACCCCATCCAGAGGTTTTCCTCTTTAAACGGCACGGGGGTGTATTTGGGATAAGCGCAAATCGTGCCGAGAGCTACAAACTTTTCAATTTTATGTAAATAGGCCTCATGCATCAGTTGCGCGCTCATGATTAGATTGTCATAGAAAAGCTCGGCCGGATTTTCCCGATTATAGCCGATGCCGCCGACTTTGGCCGCCAGATGAATGACTACATCCGGTTTTTGGGCGCCGAACATACGTCGGATGTCGGCCGGATCGGTTAAATTGTATTCAGGCAGGTCTGCGACTTCGATGCCTTGGCAGCCGTAATTTGCCAGACTGCGAACCAGGTGTTGTCCCAGAAATCCCTTGCCGCCGGTTACGGTAACACGCTTGTTTTTAAGCATGTGTTTACATCCTTACTTATCGTTTTAACTGATGCGTTCCGAGTTAACGCAAGAAAAGCCCGCATCCACAAGCGTCTTTTCTTTTTTTGCCAGTTCCATGTCTGCGGCGATCATCATGTCGATCAGCTGTTCAAAGCTGACCTTGGGCTGCCAGCCGAGCGCTTTTTTCGCTTTGGTGGCGTCTCCCAGCAAAACGTCAACCTCGGTGGGGCGAAAGTATCGGGGGTCAACGGCGACATATTGGGCATAGTCCAGTTCGAGCTTACTGAATACTTTTTCGGCAAATTCGCGCACGGAATGAGTTTCGCCGGTTGCAATGACGTAATCATCGGGCTTGTCCTGCTGCAGCATCAGCCACATGGCTTCCACAAAATCTCCGGCAAACCCCCAGTCCCGCTTGGCTTCCAGATTGCCCAGGTAGAGCTTGTCTCGAAGACCCACTTTGATTTGTGTTGCGGCGCGGGTGATTTTGCGCGTAACGAACGTCTCGCCACGGCGCGGCGATTCATGGTTGAAAAGAATGCCGTTGGTGGCGAATATTCCGTAGGCGTCGCGGTAATTCTGAACAATATGATAGGCGTATACTTTGGCCGCGGCGTAAGGGCTGCGGGGCTGGAACGTTGTTTTTTCGCTTTGCGGCGGCCCGGCCGCGCCGAACATTTCACTCGACGATGCCTGATAAAATTTAGTTTGAATCCCGGTTTTTCGGATGGATTCCAGGAGTCGAAGCGTTCCCAGGCCGGTAATGTCGCCTGTATATTCAGGCATATCAAAACTGACCCGCACATGGCTTTGAGCGCCCAGATGGTAAATCTCATCGGGCTTGATGGATGACAGCAGATCCATCAATTGTCCCGAAACGCTTAAATCGCCGTAATGCAGAAACAGTTTGGCGTTTGGATCATGAAAATCGCGATACAGATGATCAATACGATCCGTGTTAAACGTGCTGGACCGCCTGATAAGACCGTGAACCTCATAACCCTTGTTCAATAAAAATTCGGCAAGGTAAGATCCATCCTGACCCGTAATGCCCGTAAGAAAAGCTTTTTTCATTTTTTGTTATCCTTAAGTGAAATGACTACAAGCGCCAGTAGTTAATGCCCAGTGAGTGAGCCTGTTGCGGCTGAAAAACAGCTTTGATATCAAGAAGAATCGGACGGCTTTTGCGGCACAGTGACGAGACTTTTTCGATTCCCAATTCCAGGTATTCCCGATGAGCCACAGCCAGAATGACGGCATCCACATCCTTGATGGATTTTATCGATACAAGTTCGATGCCGCAGTGTTCGCGCGCTTCTTCAGGAATCGCCAGCGGATCATGCGCCAGGACGGTGACGCCGTAGTCTTCCAGTTCATTGATAATATCGACAACGCGCGTATTGCGCAGATCCGGGACGTTTTCCTTGAAGGAAAGACCCAGCACGGCGACGCGCGCTTTTTTGACCTGGATGTCGGCGGCGATCAGCATTTTGACGGTTCGTTCCGCGACATATTTGCCCATGTTGTCGTTGATCCGGCGTCCGGAAAGGATCACTTCGGGGCGGTAACCAATGCTTTCCGCCTTGTATGTCAAATAGTAGGGGTCAACGCCGATGCAATGGCCACCCACCAGGCCGGGGCGGAAATTGAGGAAGTTCCATTTTGTTCCGGCCGCCTCCAGAACCTCCAGCGTGTCAATGCCCATCTTATTGAAAATGATGGCCAGCTCGTTCATGAGTGCGATGTTGATATCGCGCTGAGTGTTTTCAATGACCTTGGCGGCTTCCGCGACTTTGATGGATGATGCCCGGTGCAAACCGACCTTGACGACCGCGCTGTATATACCTTCCAGCATATCGAGCGTTTCCGTGTCGGAAGCGGAAATAATTTTGACGGTGTTGTCCACCGTATGCACTTTATCGCCGGGATTGATGCGTTCGGGAGAGTATCCTACCGTAAAATCTCTGCCGAATTTCAACTTGGATTCGCGTTCCAGCACGGGTACACAGATGTCTTCCGTAACCCCGGGATAGACCGTGGACTCATAAACCACGCAGGATCCGGCCGTCATGTGTTTGCCGATGATGGCCGAGGCGCTTTCCATTGCTCCCAAATCGGGAACATGAAAATGATCCACTGGCGTGGGGACAGCGACAATGAAAAGTTTGCAGGAGGAGAGGTCCGCGGCTTTAGAGGTGAACTGCATTTTCACTTTTTTGAGTTCCCCGTCGGCAACTTCCATCGTGCGGTCATGACCCTTTTTCAATTCGGCGACATTGGCATCGCTGACGTCGTATCCCACCACGGTAAAATGACGCGATAAATGCACGGCCAGCGGCAAACCGACATATCCCAGGCCGACTACGGCAATTTTGTTTTTTCCCGCATAAAACGATTGAGCTGTCAGAGTCTTTTTCATGTTTTCCTCTCAGGGGCTGTATTTATTGAAACAGGAGAAGCTTTTTACCGTAATGGCGTGCGCTTGTCAATGCGCCGGTTATAGATTTTTCAATGTTTTTGCGAGGCTCTCCAGGGTTTTATCGATATCCTCTTTCGTGTGCGCAAAGGAGATAAATCCCGCTTCAAATTGCGACGGCGCCAGCCAGACACCGTTTTCAATCATGCCGTGAAAGAACCGTGCATAAAGGCTTGTGTCGGATTTCATGGCGCTGTTCAAATCATACACGGGGCCTTCCTGAAAAAAAACAGTGAACATGGAGAAAAATTGATTGGTGCATACAGCGATGCCTTTTTCCTGAAACAGCTTTTTACTTTCGCGGCACAGGTCATTGGCTCGATTCGCCAATGCCGCGTAAGAGTCTTTCTGGGTCTTGAGCCTGTCGAGCGTTGCGGCGCCCGCGCTCATCGCCAGGGGATTTCCGGAAAGAGTGCCCGCCTGATAAACATCGCCTGCGGGGGCAAGCTTTTCCATGATCTGCCTTTTCCCGCCGACAGCGCCGACCGGCAGGCCGCCGCCGATGATTTTTCCCAGACACGTCAGGTCGGGTGTGATGCCGATCAGGTTCTGGTAACCGCCGAAGCAAAAACGGAATCCCGTGATGACTTCGTCAAAGATCAGCACAATGCCATGCTTTGCCGTCAATTCCCGCAGTCTGTTTAAAAAACCTTCCCGTGGCGTGACAACGCCCATATTGCCGGCAACCGGTTCAACAATCACAGCCGCCAGTTGCGGGGCATAGCGTTCGATCGCGTTTTCAAAAGCGGCGGCATCATTATAGGGCAGGCTCAAGGTCAGCCTGGCCAGTTCTTCGGGGATGCCGGGAGAGCCTGGTATGCCCAGGGTGGCGACGCCCGATCCCGCCTTGATCAGAAGCGAGTCGGCATGACCATGATAACATCCGTCGAATTTAATAATCATGTTTCGACCGGTAAATCCTCTGGCCAGGCGGATGGCCGTCATGGTGGCTTCCGTGCCGGAACTGGTCATCCGCATGCGTTCAATGGAAGGGATGGCGTCTGTGATCAGTCGGGCCATTCTTGTCTCGGCTTGCGTAGGCGCGCCGAAACTTGTGCCCTGCGCGGCGCTTTGGCTGATGGCGTAAATGACGTCAGGATGGGCATGCCCAAGAATCATCGGTCCCCACGACAGAACATAGTCAATGTAAGCCTTGCCCGTGGTGTCAAAAATTTTACTGCCTTTAGCGCCCGACACGAAAATAGGATCGCCCCCCACGGATTTCCATGCGCGCACAGGGGAATTCACTCCACCCGCAATTACCTGGCTTGCCGTTTCAAATAAGTTTTGAGGCATCAGAAATACTCCGGAGATGTTTTTTTATATTCATGAAGGCTTTCCAAAACAAGAAAATCATTGCAGCTGATGGATTGTGACATCCGTTGAATCAAATCTGCAATCGTTTCATCCTGAGCGTGAAGCATGGTGAAAAGGTTATATTTGCTTTGAAAAGACGGTTTTCTTTCATAGCAGTGGGAAACGAAGGGCAGCAAGGCAAAGCGTTTGCCGGCATTTATCATGGCCTCTTCCGGGATCGCCCACATGACCAGGGCATTTTCGCGATAACCTGCTTTTTGATGTTGCAGGACAGCGCCGAATTTGCGGATGTCACCCTGCTGGCGGAGCGCTCTTAGCCAGTCAATGAGTGCGCGGGGTTCTAAACCGCAGGCATCGGCAATCGCATGGAACGGTTTGATCGTCAGCGGAATATCCGCTTGAAGGGCGCGAGCCGCGTTTTTTTCGCCGGGTGTAAATGAATTCATGGAGAAGCTTTTTATCCTGCTTGACTTGTAAAATCAAGCCGCGTGTTTAAGTGAAAATGTCAGCAGTACACAAAAATTTCCATCCAGAGTAAAAAATTCTTGACAATGACTTTATGTTTCGTTTAAGGTACCCCAAAATGACCGGCAGTCGTAAATTTTCAGGAAAGGAGGTTTTAAAAAACACTTAAGCGATTCCGGACATCAAATGAACCAAAAATCAAAAAGGAGGCTGTAAATGAAAAAAGGTTTAGTTTATTCCGTGTTGGCGATGGTATTGGTGATTGTTTCTGCTCCGTTCGTTATGGCGGCTCCCGAAGCGGCGGCTCAGGCGGCAGGCGCAGGCGTTGATTATACGAAAGCCATTGTCATGGGTTGCGCGCTGTTGGGTGCAGGTTTTGCAATCGGTATCGGTGCTGTCGGCGCGGGTCTTGGTCTTGGTCAGGCGACAAGCGGTGCGGCTAATGCGGTAGGTAGAAATCCTGAAGCTCAGGGTAAAGTAATGTTAACCATGATGGTTGGTATGGCTATGACGGAATCCGTCGCCATTTATGCGTTGGTTATCTCTCTGGTTATGCTGTTTGCAAACCCGATCCTGAAGATGGTTGGTCTGGGTTAGTAGAAAATTATTAGTTATCATTCAAGAGGGAGAAGAGGCAAATAACAAAGGACTTCTTCTCCCTCTTTTTATGTGTTCTTATCAATAACCTTTCCCCGTAAAACTTTTGTCTCCGATCTCTGGTGTTTGGCCTGAAGAATTTTTTCCTTGGCCCGTTGGCTTCTTTTGCGCTTCTGCCGCCGGATTTTTTCAATCTTTTCTTTTTCGGCGGCGACAAAACCTTTTTGCTGTTGCTCGATCTTGTCTAGCAGCAGACGGCGCGCCAGATGACGGTTTAAGGCTTGAGATCTTTCTTTCTGGCATTTCACTAAAAGACCGGTGGGAATATGTACAAGATGGACGCATGTAGAGCTTTTATTGACTTTTTGTCCTCCGGGACCGGAGGAGCGAACGAAGGACTCTTCGAAGTCGCTTTCGGAAACGCCAAGTTCCTGCATTCTTGCGGCAAGCGCTTTTTCTTTTTCTGCGGACACCGGCATGATCGGTTCCTGGGGATTTAAGGGATGGAGTAAATTTCGTCGCCGATCAGATTAATCCAGTTTTCGGTCAGGATTTCTTTGGCTTCTTCAAGCTTATCGACACCAATAATCACAATGGTTTCTTTGCCGATCCGGTCGATGGTTGTATAGAGATATAAAATATTAATTTCCGCCTTGGCCAGCGGTTTCAAAATGGCATTGATTCCTCCGGCGTGGAGGGGAACTTCCGCCGCGAGAACAGGGGTGATTTCATAGTTGAAGTTAAAGCTGCTCAAAAGCGCGGCGGCGCGGTCGGGATCATTGACGACCAGGCGCACCCGGCTGTCATGTTCGATACTGGCGGCCGACACGGCCTTCGTGCTGATGTCTTCCAGATCCAGAATGTGCGTCAGCTTGGCGAAAGACCCCGGGACGTTGCCCAATAAAACGGAAATTTGTTTAACAGCCATAAAAGATACCCTTAATTAATCCTGAACATAATCAAAGCCGGCGGCAAACGCCTTGCGGTTAACTTCTGCGAGGGATTTTTTTCTGCTGCCCATGATCGTTTCCAGACTTTTCAAATAAATTTCAGGTGTAACGACCTTTGCTTTTTTAATGAAAGCGCCCATCATGACGATATTGGCCGTGCGGCTGTTGCCCAACTCTTGAGCTATGTCGGCGCAGGGCACGCAAATGGTCTGAACGTCCTTACGGATGGGGCGCGCGTCAATAATCGATGAATTGATAAAGATGGTTCCGCCGGACGCGACCTTGTTTTGAAAGGTGACAAGCGACGGCGAGTTCATGACCACCAGATAATCCGGTTCCGACGCCACAGGCGATGCGATTTCCTCGTCTCCCAGGGCAACGGTGCAATTGGCGGTTCCTCCGCGCATCTCCGCCCCGTAAGCAGGAAGATACGTGACATGCAGCCCTTTATTCATCGCGCTGTTAGCCAGAGAAATGCCCATCATCAAAACGCCCTGACCGCCGAAACCGGAAAAGAATGTTTTAACGATCATGGTTGGCCCTCCGCAGCTTTTTTCAATGCGGCGATGTCGTCTTTATAAACGCCGGGCGGAAATTCCTTGCCAAGAACGTCATCAATCCACTTGCAGGAATCAATCGACGACATTTTCCAGTTGGTCGGACACATGGAAAGAATTTCAACCATGGAGAATCCCAGACCGTCTAGCTGGCACTGAAACGCCTTTTTGATGGCTTTTTTGGTTTTATTGACGCCGGCCGGCGAACTTACCGAGCATCTTTCCAGATAGGTGACGCCGCCGATTTTTGAGAATATTTCACTGACCTTGACGGGATAACCGTCCAGTGCCTGCTTGCGTCCCGCCGGGCTGGTGGTTGTTCTCTGGTTGAGCATGGTGGTCGGGGCCATCTGCCCGCCCGTCATACCGTATACGGCATTGTTGATGAATATAACAGTGATGTTTTCTCCGCGGTTGGCGGCGTGGAAGCTTTCGGCCATGCCAATGGCGGCAAGGTCGCCGTCGCCCTGATAGGAAAAAACCACGCGGTCCGGTAGCGATCGCTTGATGCCGGAGGCCATCGCGGGGCCGCGCCCATGGGGCGCTTCGATCATGTCCACGTCAAAGTAGTTATAAGCCAGAACCGCGCATCCCGCCGGAGGAACGCCGATCGTAATGCCCCGGATGCCCATTTCGTCAATGACTTCACAGGTAATGCGGTGAACAATGCTGTGACCGCACCCCGGGCAATAATGAAAAATGTTGTGTTTTAAACTCTCTGGATGTTGAAAAACTATTTTTGACATATCTGTCTGATCCTTACGCGGTAGATCCGGCCCTTAATCTTTTTTGGTGTATATTTTGGCGACGACATTGGCCAGTTCGGCGGGCGTCGGAACGGCGCCGCCCGGGCGTCCGTGAAATTCAATATTGGCGTACCCCTGAAGCGCCAGACGGACGTCTTCGAGCATCTGACCGGTGCTCATTTCGAAAACGAGGTAGTTTTTAATTTTTGCCGACAACGCCCGCAGTTTCAATTCCGGAAACGGCCAGAGACTGATCGGACGGAAAAGGCCAATTTTCATGCCGTGGTCGCGCAGCCGTTTAATGGCGCCCTTGGCGATTCTTGCCGCTGTGCCGTATGCGACAATAACCATATCGGCGTCTTCGGTCAGATGTTCTTCGTGGAGCGTTTCATTTTTGATAATGACGTCATATTTGCGAGCGAGTTTCCAGTTATGTTCTTCGCTGTCGACAGGGTCCAGAAGAAGGCCGCGGATGAATTTGCTTTTGCCCTCGCCCGCGCCGCGCAGCATGAATTTTTCGGGATACTTGCGGGGTTTTGGTTTTTTGAAAATAACCGGCTCCATCATCTGCCCCATCATGCCGTCGGCCAGAATCATCACCGGCGTGCGGTATTTATCGGCCAGATCAAATGCATCCATCGTCAGATCGGCCAGCTCCTGACCGGTGGCCGGCGCCAGAACAATGGTGCGGTAGTCGCCATGTCCGCCGCCGCGGGTGGCCTGGAAGTAGTCGCCCTGTGACGGACGGATATTGCCCAAGCCGGGGCCGCCGCGCATAATATTCACGATGATGCCGGGAAGTTCGCAGGCGGCCATTGAAGATATGCCTTCCTGTTTCAAAGAGATTCCGGGGCTGGAGGATGACGTCATCACCCGGGTGCCTGTGGCGCTGGAGCCCGCGATCATGTTGATGGCCGCCACTTCGCTTTCCGACTGAATAAACACGCCGTTTTCCACGTTGCGCATGTGTTCGGCCATGTATTCGGTGAGCTCGTTTTGCGGGGTTATGGGATACCCGGCGTAAAAACGGCAACCCGCGCGGATTGCCGCCTCCCCGATAATATTGTTGCCTGACATTAATACTTTATTCACGGTAAACCTCAATGGCGACATCCGGACACATCGTCGCGCAAATCGCGCAGCCGTTGCATTCCTTTTCTTCATCGACGCATACGGGATGGTATCCCTGAACGTTAAATTCCTTGGAAGGCACGATATGGCCTTTGGGGCAGAAATGTATACAGAGATGACACTCCTTGCAAAGATCTTTTTTTATCTTGATATATCCTTTCACAATCTGTCCCCGATGAGTTTTTGCCTGGAATTCAATTCCGTTGGGCGGAAGCTATCTTGCGCATAATGTTCATAATGTCAAGTTTTTTTAGATCGACAAACCGATTGAAGTGACGCGGTCAGATTTTGCTGATCTGAAAGCCCTCCAGTTTGATGCCGACGGAGCGCTGGAGCAATTCAATGGAAATGACGAACAATTCTTTCTCCGGGTCCGCTTTAACCACCGTGCCTTCAATGCCTGCAAAGGGACCGTCGACGATTTTGGCCGTTTCGCCCGCCTTCGGATACTGCATCGTGAAAATTTCCACTTTTTTCTCGAGCAGTCGCTGAATGGCTTGAATCTTGTCATCCGGCACCGGTATGGGTTCCGCGTTTTCCTTTTTTCCCAGAATCCGCACCACGCCGAAGGTTTTGAGAATGGTCAGCTTTGTTTCGTTGTCCAGATTCGCTTCCACAAAAATATAACCGGGAAACATCGGGGTGGAAATTTTCTTTTTCCGGTCTTTTCGCTTGCTCCAGACTTCCAACTCCGGTAAAAAAGACGTCAGATGTTTCTGGGTAAGACCGGTGTGGGCCTTGTATTCATGACGGCTTTTTGTGTGTACGGCATACCACGGCATAACAAATCCTTTGTTAGTAACGATTAAACGTAAAAATTTCGCTCATCACCTATAGCATGCGATAAGTTTTTGCAATGGAGAAAAATGAAGGTTTTTCAACTCAACGGTTTGCAACTGGCTCTGGACGAATCCGAGGCCCGTCTTGAAGCGAAGGCCAAAGCCGTCCTGGGGATTGCGGATGCCCGCCTTGTTTCTTTAACTGTTCTCAAAAAAGCTCTGGATGCCAGACGAAACAGGCCGCCTCATTTTGTTTATGCCGTTAAAATAAGCCTGACCGATGATGCGGCGCTGCCTCAGAAACTGCCGGATGGCTTGCAGATACAGCCGTTTACGAATGAACCGGCGATACAACCGTCATCATCGGTTTTGCCGGTTCGGGCGCCGGTTGTTGTGGTTGGCAGCGGTCCGGCGGGACTTTTTGCCGCATACACCCTAATCGTCACAGGCATCCCCGTTGTTTTGCTGGAGCGAGGAAGGCCGGTTGAAAAGCGCATTGAAGATGTAAAGATGTTTTGGGAGAGAGGCGTTCTTAATCCGCAAAGCAATGTGCTTTTCGGTGAAGGCGGCGCCGGCACCTTTTCCGACGGTAAGTTAACCAGCCGCAGCAAAAATCCTTATTCCGGATGGGTAAAGAGCGTTCTGGTGGATATGGGCGCGCCCTCGTCCATCATGACGGACGCCAAACCGCACATCGGAACGGACCGGCTGCGAAAAGTGCTGGTAAATTTGCGTCGGAAGCTTCTGGAGGCAGGATGCGATATCCGGTTTGAAACACAAGTAACGGATGTCATCGTCCGGCAGGGGGCGATTGTGGCCGTGATCGCCAAGGGAAAAGAAGAAATTCAAACAGATCATGTGATTTTGGCCATTGGACAGAGCGCCGACGACACGTATCGGATGTTAAATGCATGTGGTGTCAAGATGGAACCCAAGCCGTTTGCCATGGGAGTGCGTGTTGAGCATCCGCAAGCGCTCATCAATAAAATGCAGTACGGACGCTGGGCGGACCATTCCAAACTGCCGCCCGCCGAATATTTTGTCACGGCCGCCGTTCGGGAACCGGATCGTTCCGTTTATTCTTTTTGCATGTGTCCGGGAGGTCAGATTATCGGCTGCAGCGCATTTGCCGGGACCGTGATCACCAACGGCATGAGCAACGCCAATCGCAACGGCGAATTTGCCAACAGCGCCGTTGTGGCGAATGTGAGAACCGATGATTTTGCTTTATATGAGGGGCCGCTGGGCGGTCTGGAATTCCGAAATCACTGGGAACAGCAGGCATTTATTGCGGGAGGCGGCAACTATCATGCGCCGGCGCAAAAAATGAGTGATTTCATTCGGGGAAAAATATCCGTTTCCGTTGGACGAACAAGTTTTCTGCCCGGTGTAAAATCCGTCGATTTGTCAGACGTTCTGCCATCGTTTGTCGCAGAGGCTCTGAGAGCGGGCATCAGGCAAATAGATAGGAAAATGCCCGGTTTTATATCGGAAGATGCGCATCTGATTGGAGTGGAGACGCGAACATCATCGCCTTTGCGCATCTGTCGTCAATCCGACGGACACAGTGAAACGGTTCGGGGACTCTATCCCTGCGGGGAAGGCGCGGGATACGCCGGAGGAATTATCAGTTCGGCGCTGGATGGAATTAAGGCCGCGCGGAGCGTGATGGCGGCGTTAGACGGCTGTCAACAATAATATCCGCGCCCTTCTTTAAAACACGGCGCACCGAAAGAAGCCTGGCATTCTTCAAATCGCGGATGTTCAAATCCCCCACGGCTTCTATTCCCTTGCCGATTATTTTCGGGGCAATGAC
>CAZGDK010000043.1:0-12292 GCA_964525155.1 uncultured Smithella sp.
AAATAGGATCGTTGATATTACTACGGAATTTGCGCTATTTTCGTAGTAATGACAGTTTGGCGGATTTTTACAAGAGTATCACTGCTCTCTTTTTACGGCCTTTCCCCGTTCTTCATTGACTTGCCCGACCTTGGGATCCATACAGTTTTTCAAGAGCCGCGCCGGGAAAATAGTGCGCCAGAATGTTCCGGGCATTGAACCCCTGAACGGCCATCACCGCCGCGCCGATCTGGCATAGGCCCACGCCATGCCCCCAGCCGCCGCCGTGAAAGACAAAGCGCTTAACAAGCCCCGCCGGATCATGTTCCACCGCGACGACAAAAGCGCTGGAGAGCAGATGTGTTTCGGAGAGCCATCGGCGGATTTCCAGTTCCTTGCCCACAACCATTGTTTTCTTTGTTCCGGCAATTTTCAACCGGGAGATTCTTCCGGACGGTCCCCGCTGCAAAGGAATAATATGCTGAATCTCGCCGAAATCGATTCCCGATTTTTTGAATAAAATGTTTTGCAATTCTTCCTTTTCGTATTCGACCTGCCAGCGGTAAAAATGCAGGGTTTCCAGGTCAAAGGAAGGCAGGATGCGTCCGAGTGTTTCCTTGTCGGTGGTGTTGCAGTAAGCGGCGGGGTGCGAATCGAGCCAGAGCGCCGCGTCTTCTTCGGAGACAATCGGAGGGCGCGGCTCCGGGGAATCGTCAATGCTTGTGAGATATGGATACGAAGCGTCCTCCCATGCGGCCGAAAATTCTTCCGTCCGTCCGCCGCAGCATTTGTAGTAGCGCGCGTCACAGATTTTACCGTTGCTGGTCAAAAAAAGTCCCCTCGTTTCGTCCATGGCGCGCGTGACGTTTGCCGAAATGATTTTGGTGATGCCCTGGTAGCGCTGGCAGTGGTCGTCGGCGCAGACGTCAAATCCTTCATGATCGTTTACGTCCTGCCAGACCGAAATTTCGTCGTCATGCCGGATCTGCGCGGCACGCGGTTCTTTCTTTTTCTCCAGCATGGCCACAAGCCAGCTTCTGGCGGTTATGGCCTGCGCCTTGAGAAATTCCAGCGGCGCATCGGCGGACATCTCCGAGGAAATGACAGAGGCGAGATAGTCTTCCAGGCCGATGAGGTTGCAAACGGAAAGAGTGCTGTTGTCATTCATCTTTAAAATAAGGCTGCCGCGGAAAGAAAGCGTCTGCAGCCGGTCCCAGTGAAAATTAATGCCGATGCGGACGTCTTGCAGCGTGAAGAAATCATGCGCGGGATTGGCGGGAAAAAGCGTGATTTCGTTATTCCCGGCAAGTATCTTCCCCGAGGCGTCTTCAAGGGCAAGGCCGTTTTGCCCGATGCGGGCGGTAAGCGATCCGGTGCGATGGTGGCCGTCCGCCGCAGTATAGACGCCTGCCAGATTTAGGCGGGCTTCGGTTGCATGCTGCACAAGGGCCACTTTAATGTTTGGTTCGCTGTCGATCATTGTTTCATCCGTGCATGAAAAGTGTTTAGTGTTTTTAGAAGCAATGGAATGATAAGTCAAGGTTGTTATCGGTTTCAGATGTCCGGCAGTCGTGTCATCGGGCGAGGAAAACGGAATTTCCCGGTGGTGTAAATTGCATGAAAAATGACGACATGGAAACTTATCACTTGAATATTATTGGTCTATCGTATATAAAATTTTTAAAATTACGTCAAAAACGGCGGATGGCTTTATGGTAAAGGTCTGGCCAATCGGAGGAGGGAAGGGCGGTTCCGGCAAAAGTTTTCTCACCAGTTCGCTGGGGCGACTGTCGGCGGAGCTGGGCCGGAAAACGCTGGTGATCGATCTTGACCTCGGGGCGGCGAACCTGCACACTCTGGTCGGGGTGCCCTATCCGAAAAAAGGATTTTCCGATTTCGTCCGCAAAAAAATTCCGCATCTAGAAGACGCGGTGGTGGAAACGCCGCAGGCCAATCTCTTTTTGATCAGCGGCGCTCAGGATAATTTCGATATCGCCAATCTGCCCTACGAACAAAAAAACAAGACGCTGCGCGCCATTGCAAAGCTCGATTATGACTGCATCCTGCTGGATCTGGGGGCGGGCACGTCCTTCAATACGCTTGATTTTTTCCTGATTTCCCAAAACGGCATTTTCGTGACCACGCCGGAGCCCACCTCGATTGAAAATGTCTATCGTCTGATCCGCTCCATTTATTTCCGCCGGATTCGCCACAGTTTCAATGCGACGGATTTCAAAAAGATTGAAGAGGAAGTCGAAGAACAAAACGGCAGCGGCGCCCTCAACAAGCCCGACTGCATCATGCAGGTGATTGCCCAGCGGCATGCGGATATTTATAATGAACTGATGGATGATTTCAACGCGTTTCGGTTCAAACTGATCATCAATCAGATGCGCAAGCACGACAATGCCGCGCTGGGCTTGCAGATATGTAAAATGGTCGAAAAGCACCTCGGCCTTTATCTGGAGTTTGCCGGCAATGTTGTGTTTGACGAGCATGTGCATGACGCGATCTGCCGCCAGGTCGCGTTTCTGGAGCGCTACCCCTACACGAAAACGGCCTGTGATCTGCGCGCAATCGGCAAAATGATCGCGCAGGACGCGGGCAAACAGTTGATGCTCAGATACCGGTAGGACATCCGCGATGTCAGGAAAGAAAGCCGCCCACAAAGATTGCCGCGCATGAAAAAGAGATTTTCCGAGCTCAATTACTATGAAATGCTGGACATCAAACCCACGGCGGTTTTGTCCGAGATTCGTCATGCCTATAACGCAGCCATGCAGGTGTATCAACCTGAATCACTGGCCAGTTATTCTTTTTTTCCCGAGGAAGAACGCCATGAAATTATGTCGCTTCTCGAAAAAGCCTATGCCACATTGAGCAATGAAAAGACCCGGAAAGAATACGATGATCATCTGATCCGCCGGGGTGATCTGAGTGTGGAAGAAAGCGTGAAACCCGCCGAAAAGAAGCCGGTCAGCATTTTTGATATTAATCGCGCCCCGGCGGCCAAAGAGACTCTGACGAGTCGCGAGGAATTAAAAAACAAAATCCGGCAAAGCGCGACAATCGGCGCGCTTTTAAGCCAGAGCGAACTTCGCGGCTCGGACCTGAAGAAAATCCGCCAGGAACTGGACGTGCCCGTCGAACTCATTGCTAAGGAGACAAGGGTGCGCCCGGACTATTTGCGGGCGATTGAAGAGGACGCCCTGGCGCGTCTGCCGTCGCTTGTATTCCTTAAGGGTTTTATCAAAGCCTACCTGAAATGTCTTGGCCTGGAGCCGGCAGACGACCTCAGCACGCGCTATATGGAGACGATCAAGCGGCCCGGTTGCGGCTAATATTAACGGTCTCATAATTGAACCTACATCTGTCATGCCGGCGCAGGCCGGCATCCAGGAATATTTGAACTGGTTCCCGGCTTTCGCCGGGAAGACGACTGAAAATATAACGGCTCCTGACGTAAATACTATTATGAGACCGTTAATAAAAGCCCGGGAAGCGCTCTGGTAAAGAAAGAAATATCATCTCCGGGACGGATCATCGACTCCCTTTGGGGCATCTCAAGGAGCCATGAGAATCATTTGAAAAGCATACATACTTGGTGTATGTAGAGCGCCTGAATAAGGTGGAGGCCGCAACGGCAAGGCGATTGCGGCGCGGCGCGTGATGTTTTAAATCAAGAAAGAAATACTATGCTTCAAAGTGTGCAAACAGCCCTCCTGGTTTTTGAAACCGTGGCCAAAACGCAACCCATCGGCGTGACCGAAATCGCCCGCCGCCTCAAAATTTCCAAATCCACGGCCCAACGCTGCCTGAAAGCGCTTCAGGAATCGGGATGGATCAAAATCGATGAAGCCGCCAATGCAACGCGATGGGTGATTACGTCCAAAGCCTTCGGCCTGGGACAGCGCGTGTCCGAGCACGGCCATCTGCGGGAAGCGGCGATGCCCGTGATGGGGAAATTATGGGAAGCGATCCAGGAATCCGTTCATCTGGTGGTGGCGGAAGGAGGCAAGGCCATCTTGCTGGAACAGTGCGAAAGCCCCGCTCCCTTTCACATGGAAAAACCTCGCATCGCCTGGGCGCCCCTGCACACCGCGCAAAGCGGCAAAGTCATGCTGGCTTATTCCGATCCGATGTTTGTCGATCAGTATATCGCCGGTGGACTGGATGCTTTCACCCGGAAGACCGTCACCGATCCCAAAAAACTTCGCCTGGAATTGGATAAAATTCGCCGCCAGGGATGGG
This sequence comes from uncultured Smithella sp., assembly GCA_964525155.1. Lineage (GTDB taxonomy): Bacteria > Desulfobacterota > Syntrophia > Syntrophales > Smithellaceae > UBA8904. The sequence goes on from CAZGDK010000043.1 coordinate 4,231, forward strand.
CGATGGCTATGGATGAATTGATCGAAGGCGGCAGCGGGGCGGCGGCCCCCATTTTCGGCTGGGACGGTCGAAACATTGCCGCCTTGGCCGTCACGATGCCGACGGTCCGTTTCACTGAGGCGGTCCGGAAAAAAATCATCCCTCCGCTGATGGAGGCGGCCGCTGAAATCAGCCGGAAGCTTAAAGAAGGTTAGGCGTTATTGCCGAAGAAGGCCGCGCTTTTTCTGCTCGCAAGTGCCTCATGGACGTTGTCGAAAAGATTGTTTTCCTGGCAAAATCAGAGGTACGGGAGGATGCTAATGATAAATGAACAAAGCTTGACCTGTAAACAACGGTTTGAGAGAGGGGCGTCGATCCTGTTTTCTTTGTGGATCGGTGTTTTTGTTCTGATCGCGCAAGGCATGGCAAAGGAGGCCAACATGGAATCCGACACGATTAAAACGTCAAAAGGGAATCTGGTCATCAGCTTTCTGGGGCACGCCACACTGATGATGACATTTGGCGGAAAAACCATCCACGTCGACCCTGTGTCGGCGGAGGCCGATTACGCCAAACTGCCCAAAGCCGACTTGATCCTGATCACGCATGAGCATTTCGATCATCTGGATGTCAAAGCCGTAAACGCCATTAAAACCAAAGACACGCAGATTGTCGGCACGCCTGAAGTGGCCAGACACATCCAGGGCATCGTTGTGATGAAAAACGGAGATACAAAGACCATGGCCGGCCTGACGATCGAGGCCATGCCGGCCTACAACATCAAGCACATGCGCGAACCGGGAAAGCCTTTTCATCCCAAGGGCGTGGGCAACGGCTATATCGTGACGTTTGGCGACAAACGCGTCTATATCGCGGGAGACACGGAAAACACGCCGGAAATGAAAGCGCTCAAAAAAATCGACATTGCTTTTCTGCCGATGAATCTGCCCTATACCATGACGCCGGAGATGGTGGCCGACGCGGCAAAGGCGTTTAAACCGAGCGTGCTCTACCCGTATCATTACGGCGAGACGGATACGGCAAAACTCAAGACCCTGCTCAATGATGAAAAGGGGATTGAGGTCCGCATCCGCAGGATGAAATAGAACAGACCGGCTTGCCGGGAACGGTCGCGACCGTTCCCTACGCTATTTCAGCGCTTTTGCTTTCTCAAGAAGTGCCAGATCTTCGGGATCGGTATACTCAAGCACGATTCCATGCGGCGCGGCCTTAGCGTTCAAATCCACATGAACAAAACTTAAAAAACCTTCCATACAGGCTTCCCCGGTTGCGTTGTCCAGCATCTTCACATGCGAAACAAGACGCGTTCTGGACGCCAGAACCACCTTGCTGTCGAGCCGGATGATCTGTCCGCTTCTTACCGGTTTCTTAAACAGCATGCCGTGTACATTGATGCAGACAATGTTTTCCGGATGCGTGAGGGCCGCCGCCGCGATAAATCCGGATTCGACCACCCACATCGCCGTCTTTCCCGCAAACAGGGTGCCGTGGTGATTCAGATCCTCGCTCTTCACGAGCCGGCAAATACTGTGCGTTTTCAGTGCCATAGATTTCCTCCTTATGTTGGCAACAAAAGCTTCGCCGTTGTGCCGCCTTCTTTCCGGTTTGTCAGGGTGATTTCTGCGCCGTGCAGCGCGGCTACTTCGCGCACAAAATTGAGGCCCAGGCCGGTGCTCTTTTTGCCCGTGTCGGGGCGTTGCAGGGAATAGAACTTGTCAAAGATTTTATCGCGAGCGTAGTCGGGGATGCCCGGGCCCCGGTCTTCAACGATGATGCCGGCATTCTTTCCCTCTTTGCGGCAGGTCACGGTGATTTGCCCGCCTTTCGGGCTGAAGTCGATGGCGTTTTGCAGGAGGTTGGCGACCGCCTCGTGCAGCAGGAACTTGTCGCCGGGGATGGAAACATCCGCCGGAGTTGTAAGCGTCAGCGATATCCCTTTTTGCTTGAGCAAGGGCTGTTTGCTTTCGATGACTTCGGCAAGAAGCGTTTGCAGGGGCACGTTTTCGGCGGCGGAAAGCATTTTGAGGTTTTCCAGCGCCGAAAGCGCGAGCAGCCGCTCGACGATGTCGTTGATCCGGCCGGCTTCACTGCGGATGTTGGCCAGGAATTTTGCCTGCTGCTCACGCGGCATGTTTTCCTGCAAAAGCTCGGCGGCCGCGACAATGGCCGAGACCGGGCTTTTCACCTCGTGCGTGAGCGTCTGGATGTACTGCTCAACGTATTTTTTGCCCTCCAGCTTGGTTTTCATTTTCTCAAACGCCCGGCCCATTTCGCCGATTTCCGTGGCGTTGAGTTTGGGCAGGCCCACGTTTTTTCCCTCGCCGATGTTGTTGGCATAGCGCGTCAGCCGCTTCAGCGGCAGCGTAATCCACCAGGACGCCAAAAGACTCAAAATGACGGCGGCCAGCATGGAGACGGCCAGCACGTTGTAGAATTCGGGTTTGAAATTGGCGATGAAGTTATTGATGTTGGTGGTCGGTTTGGCCACGGTCAGGACGCCCGCGATTTCGCCGCGGACATAGATGGGCGCGCCGACATACAGAACGGATGATTTCGGATCGTCGAAGTCGGCCCGGGTCGAACGCGCGCCGTACGCGCCTGCAAGCGTCAGGCGGACGTCGCGCCACAGCAGGTAATTTGCGCCGATGTAGTCTTTGTTTTGAGCGTCAAAGATGACCCGGCCGCTCTTGTCGGTGATGTAAATATTCATGTCGACCCGGGTTTTATTGAGTTCGTAGATTTTGGCGGAAAGCTTGCGGCGATAGACGTCGTCAAACACCGAATACATCCGCTCGACGCTGAAGCGCCCGGCTTCCATATCCTGGCCGACGAGCGTGGCCAGAATGTTGGCCTGGTCGACGAGCGGGTCTTCCACGCCTTCGAGGTAGCGGATGCGCACTTTGTCTTTCATCCAGTTGACCGAGTAATAGGAGCAGACCGTGAAGATTATCAGGGTGCAGGCGAAAATGCGGATGCCGACTTTCATAAATTTTCCTTCAGGGAATAACCCGCGCCTCGATGCGTGATGATGGACTCGATGTCCGGCTGAATCGCTTTTAATTTCGCCCGCAGGTTTTTCACATGGGCGTCCACCGTGCGGTCCATGCTGGCTTCCGGCACATCCCAGGCCATGTCCATCAGCTGGCTTCGCGAATAGACGTGGCCGGGCCTGCGAATGAACGTGGTCAAAATACGGTATTCGTAGTTGGACAAATCCAGCGGTTTCCCGAAATACAAAACCTGCCTTTTGGATTCGTTGACCTGGAAAGCGCCGGGGGGCGCGGCGCCTGCATCCGCAGCATTGGCTCTGGAACGCCGGAGGATGGCTTTAATCCGTGCGGAAAGCTCGCGCGGACTGAAGGGCTTTACGACATAATCGTCGGCGCCGATTTCCAGGCCGACCACACGGTCGATTTCCGCGGCCCGCGCCGTCAGAAACAGAATCGGCGTGTCGTATATTTTCCGGATCTCCTTGCATAGATCAAATCCGCTTACGTCCGGAAGCCCGATATCCAGAACAATCAGATCAATCGGCTCTTCTGCAAGCAGCGGTAATACGGGCTTGCCTTCGGAGAGGCATACCGTTTCAAATCCATCCGTTTCCAGGGCGTAGCGGATGGCGTCGGTAATGGCCGGTTCATCGTCCACGATCAGAATGCGCAGTTTCATGGCAGTTATCCGTTTGGTTCTGTTTTTGTTTTTTGAACTTATAACACATTGCCCCAAGAAACATCAGCATAAAAAGCAGCAGACTGACTGCCACAACGGTGGCGGCGTGTTCCCCGAACAAAGCGGGATTTTTTCCGGCGGCTGAATTGACGGCGGGCACGGCCAGCGCGATGGTTAGATACCAGAAAAGCGGGGGGAGGTAATGAGGCAGGCTGCTCACAAAATTTCCGTTTTCATTCCCGTGAGGCTGTTTTCCAAAAAAAATATGAACCGTCGTGAATTTTCTGATGCCGCAATACAGCAGACAAAGACTCATAAAGTAAATGACAATGCCCGCAACGCGGTGCACTCTTTCCGGCGTGATGAAAGCCGTGTAAATATCAGCCTGATAGAGATAAATGGACAAAATGATGCGCAGGCTGTTGGCGCACAGAGCGGCCCCGAAGGCCGCGGCGAAGCCTGCCAAAACACAAAGGGGCAGATATTTTTTCTGCTGCATGAAATAAAGCGAGGTCATTGTCGTCATGCAAAAGGCGGCAATCAGAAAATTGACGCCGGCGCAGGCGGGAACAATGGCCACCTGCTTTGAGGCGCAGACGTAGCCGACGCCGGATTCTTTAAAAAAAACGGCGCCGGTGAAAAATTCCACAAAGGCGGCGACAGGGCCTAGCATCCAGTCCAGGTCTTCACTTGATGCCTGGCTGTAGCTGTATTTCAGCCCCGCCGCCATTAATACGACGAGCAGGCCGTAGGCAATCTTTTGTAGGGTCAAATCGTTTAATGTTTTCACAATTTCATTCTCCTTTGATACCCTTTGACCTTAAGTCGTCTTCCCGGCGAAGGCCGAAAACCAGTTTAAAGCATGCCTGGATTCCGGCTTTTGCCGGAATGACGGAATGTGAAGATGAATATGGTACGATTCATAACACTAGCTCAGAGGGTTTTTAACCAGTCTGCGCTTTGCCCGGTATGCCGCAGCCGTCAGGATTAAAGCCGCCATCACCAGCAGGAAATAAAATTCGGGCTCCGGCGTGTTTTGCATGCCGCCGCCCACGGCCAGATTGGAGACGCCGGCCGGCAGGGGCACAGGCTGGGTCACATCCCGGCTTTGGCCTTCGCGATTGCGGACGATTTCATGCACGGCGACAAACGACGTGTGGGCCGTAAGCAAGTTGTATTTGATGCCCAGATTCACGATCTCGTCTTTGGTGTCCGGTCCTCCGAACTGCGCGCTGAAGTCCGACAGGTTGGTCAGCTTTTTCCGGGCCCACAGCTGTCGCAGCGCCGAATTTTTGTCCGACGGCTTAACGCCTGAGACATCGAAGGTTTGCGAAAATTTGTTTGAGCCGTTTTGCCCCGTGATGGTGATTTTGCCTTCGGGATTGCCGCTCCATTTGCCGATGATCGTCACCGGCCGCTCGGAAAACAGATCGGGAATTTTGTCCGGTTCGACATCGTAGGCCTTAAATCCGTTGAAGGTGACGGCCATGCCGGTCAAAAGCGGCGAGGCGATGTAGCGGCGGAATTTTTCCGCCATGGCCGGCGCTTCTTCGGGGCTGGTGATGACAAAGGGCTCGCCCTGGCCCGCGTGCGCGACGCCTTCAATGAGGTAGCGGTTGACGCTTGACCCGATGCCGAAAGAAAAAACATTGGTGTTGCCGAGATTTTCATGGATGAGTTGCAGCGCTTCCTTTTCCGCCGAGATAAAACCGTCGGTGACCAGAATGATCGAACGGGAAACATTTTCATTGCGGGGAATGGACATGGCTGTTTTTAAAGCGGCGCAAAGTTCGGTTCCGCCGCCGCCTGTCTGTCCGTCGATGACGCGGATGGCCTGGCGGATGTTGGATTCAGTGGCGGCGACGGATTTGGGCGACATCAGATGCGATGCGCCGGAAAAAAGCACGACGTTGAATTGATCCGTGGGGCGCAGTCTGGAAATGAGATCGCGCAAAAGATTTTTTGAGATATTCAGAGGGAAACCATGCATGGAGCCGGAGACGTCCACCACAAAGATATATTCACGCGGGGGAATATCGGCCCCTGAAATGCGCCGGGGCGGCTGAACCGTAAGCAAAAAGAAATTCTCGTCCTGGCCCTTGTACAGCATCAATCCGGAAGAAATTTGTCTGCCCGTCAAGCGATACTTTAAAATGAAATCCCGGTTGCCGCCGTCGGTTTCGGAGGCGTCCAGGCCGACGTTTGCCGTGGATTTGTCCGGCCAGACGGTTTTTATTTTGTGGGTGGCGCAGGCAATATCTTCCACCAAAACGCCGCCGGTAATGTCGACGGTGATATGAAATGCGGATGCCGGTTTGACGCCTTCTTTGAGATACGGGCTTTTGACCCACTGATCGGTTGGGAGCGCGGCGGCTTCGGGCGTGTTGGCGTAACGGGGGCCCACAACCGTCGGATAGACAAATTCATAGACGCCCTCTTCGGGGATAAGCATTTCCGTGTAACAAAGTTCAATATCCACCTTGTCGCCGGGTATAATGTTGGCGACATTCATGGTGAACACGTTCGGGCGCTCCTGGTCGAGCAGGGAGGCGCTTTTTCCTTCTTTTTTCGCCTGCTCAAACGTCTGCCGGGCCTTCTGGCGTTCCTGAATCCGGGCGGTGATGACATGATCGCCGATCTTCATCTTCATGCCGTAAACCGCCGCGCGGGTGGAGGCGGGGAACACATAGCGCGCGTTGATCGGACGCGAGCCTTCATTGACGTAGCGCTGCGTAACCGTCACATCGGCAATCACGCCGCTGATGCGGGCGGCGGCTTGGGTTTCCGTAAGCGGAAACCGGTCCAGGGAGGCATCGCCGTTTTTCACCACAAAATAAGGCGACAGGGTTTTGTCCGGCGCTTTTCCGGCAAGCCCCGGCGACGGCAGACAAATCAACAACACGACAAGAGATAAGATGACTTTAACGATGGACTGCATAACATTTCCTCCTCAAAAAAAATTTCGACGGCTTGCGCCTGTCGTTGGGAGGCAATATAAACGGCTGGTGTGAACGCATGATGAATGTAAAACGAAAAATGGATGAAAAAAGCGGCAAGCGGCTGCGGGCGATGAAAATGCTTGTGATTCAAGCATAAAAACAATTATTTACGCTACAATTCGTTGAATCCTGCCGGAAAGTGTGTTAAACACTTTTTACTTTGATATTTAAAGGTTTTTTGCGGAGTTAAGGCCGATGAGCGTCTTTGAATATGTCGCGTTGGATGAAAAAGGGCATGAGCGCAAGGGGTTTGTGGACGCCCCCGGCGTTTCTGTCGCCCGCCAGCAGTTGCGCGAGGAGGGCATTTATCCCGTTTCGATTGCGCCGGCCCGCGAGAAAAAGAACGCCTCGCTGTCATCCGCTCTGGAGATCGGTTTCCTGCGCAAAGTCTCGGCCAAGGAGGTGTCGATTTTTACCCGGCAGCTCTCCACGCTTCTGAGCGCGGGCATTCCCCTGGTGCCGGCCTTTTCCGTTTTGCTGGCGCAAACGAAAAATCCCGTCCTGCAAAAAATACTGGCGCAGATCCGGGCCGATCTCAACGAAGGCAAGAGCCTGACGGCCGGGATGGAAAATTTCCCCCGCGTGTTCCCGCCTCTGTATATTAATATGGTGAAAGCAGGGGAGGCCTCCGGAACCATCAACCTGGTGCTGGAGCGGCTGGCCGATTTCAGCGAAGGCCAGCAGGCGCTGATAAGTAAGATCCGCTCGGCGCTTGCCTATCCGCTGATCATGCTGCTGGTGGGCTCTCTGGTCATTTTTCTTTTGATGACCTTTGTCGTTCCCAGAATCACCGGCATCTTCACGGATATGAAGCAGACGCTGCCGCTGGCGACCGTGATTTTGATCGCCGTCAGCAATTTTTTAAAATCATTCTGGTGGCTCATTATTTTGCTTGTGCTCGCCGGAATCGTGTCGTTTAAATATTTCACGCAAGCGACGCAAAAAGGACGCCGCTTCTGGGACGCCGTGCGCCTTCGGGCCCCGCTTCTGGGGGCGGTGAATCTCAAAATCGCCATTGCCCGGTTTACGCGGACGCTGGCGACGCTTTTGCAAAGCGGCGTGCCGCTTCTGGCGGCGATGGAGATCGTCCGCAACGTCGTCAATAATATTTATATCGGCGAGACCATTGCCAAGGCGGCGCAGGATGTGGAAGAAGGGGCAAGCCTGTCCGCGCCTCTGGCGCAAAGCGGGATATTCCCGCCGATGGTGACGGAAATGATCGCCGTGGGCGAGCAGAGCGGGTCGCTCGAAAAGATGCTCAACCGGATTGCCGCGTCTTATGAAAATGAGGCGCAGTCGGACATTCTGGTGATGACCTCTTTGCTGGAGCCGCTCATGATTCTGGTGATGGGCCTGATTGTCGGCTTTATCGTGTTTTCGATATTGCTGCCGAT
>CAZGDK010000043.1:12392-23985 GCA_964525155.1 uncultured Smithella sp.
TGATGGTGGTGATTGTCATCCTGGGGCTTCTGGCGGGGCTGATTTTGCCGCGTTTCATGGGGGAATCGGACAAAGCCAAACAGCAGACGGCCCGGACGCAGATGGCCATTCTGGAAACCGCGCTGAAAATGTACAAGCTCGACAACGGCACGTATCCGACAACCGAGCAGGGGCTCAAGGCTCTGGTTGAGGCGCCCACCGTCGGCAACCTGCCGAAGAGCTGGCGCAAGGGCGGCTACCTGGAAAAAGGCGCCGTGCCGAAAGATCCATGGAAGAATGAATTTATTTACGTCAGTCCGGGCAGCCACGGAGATTTTGACATCACGTCTTTGGGGCGAGACGGCGAAGCGGGCGGTGAAGAGTACGACAAAGACATCAATAACTGGGACGTTGAATAAGCGCGGATTTACATTAATCGAACTCATGGTCGTCATCACGCTCATGGGGCTGATGCTGATTCTGGCCGTGCCTGCGACGCGTGAAGCGTTGACGGTCAGCGGCCTCAAAAAAGCGTCGCGGCAGTTCATCGGCCTGGAGCGCCAGCTTCGCACCGATGCGGTCCGCGATCAGACGGATTATATCCTGGTTTTGAATCTACCCGCATCAACCTATCATGTCGTAACAGCCGATATGACGCCGGAAAAGCTGCTGGAGGTGGAAAAGCAGGCCAAAAAGCTGCCGGGCGGCGTCGTCATCCGCGATGTCGTCAACGCAAAGAATGAAAAAATCGCCGACGGCAACGTCCGGCTTAAATTCGGTAAAAACAACGTAAGTCCGCCGCTGGTTCTTCATCTGGCCGAAGACGAAGATAACATGACGCTGGTGGTCAATCCCTTCCTGGGGGTGACGGCCGTTTACGAAACCTATGCCGAGATTTCCGTAGACGACGGCCTGGGCAGGGATGCAACACGGTAAGGAGAGACGGCATGCGCCGAAACAAGGGGGGATTTACGCTGCTGGAGGTCATGGTGGCCATGTCGATTCTGGCCATCGGACTGGTGGCGGTGTTTCAAATGCAGTCTCAGAGCGTTTCCATGTCTTCCGAATCGCGCTTTCGCACGACGGCGGCGCTTCTGGCGCAGCAGAAAATGACGGAAGTGGAAACCGCCAGAAAACTGGATAACCGCAATGAGCAGGGGGATTTCGCGCCCGATTATCCGGAATACGGCTGGTCGCTCACCATCATGGACACGCAGATCAACAAGCTCAAACGGATCGATGTGACGGTTTTTAACAAACTGTTTGCCGGCGGCGGAACCTATCAACTGGTCTATTATAAAATGGGCGGGATATAAGACGATGAGAGCCTTGCCCGCCATCCCTTCGTCCAATGCCCGCGGCTTCACGCTGATGGAGCTTTTAATTGCGATTTTCATTCTGGGGGTTGTCCTGACGACGATTTACAGCGCCTACAGCGGAACGATGCGGGTGGTCAAGGAAATCGACGACGACGCGCGCGCCTATAAGATGGCGCGCATCACGCTCGATCGGATGACCCGGGATATGTCGTCTTTGCAGCGCTTCAGCACCCAGCAACCCAATCAGCAGCCCCAAAGCGCCTTCATTTTTCAATCCGAAAGAAAGACGATCGAACGGCGTGAGTTTTCGTCGCTTTATGTATGGTCGGCCGGTCATCTGGCTTTTGACGAAGGCGAAGTACCCGGCCGTCCGGCGTCGATCGCTTATTTTGTGAAAGAGGACAGGGAGAAGATCATTTCGCTGTGGCGCTCCGACGTGGCCGGGACGAAACCCTCCGCGGATAAGAAAAACGAGGGCGGCGTCATTATCTGCGAAAATCTTCAGTCGCTCAAACTGAAATTTTACGATGAAAACGGCCGGGATTACGAATCCTGGGATACGGATGCGTCGACAGAGCCGCAAAAAGGCAAGCCGCCGGCGGCGGTGCAGATTGAACTGATGCTTCTCAATCCGCGCGACGCCGAAAAGCCTTACACGTTCATGACGAAAATCGCATTGCCGGTGAGAAAATGAAGCGCGTGAAGAACATTCTGCAAAGCAAAAACGGCATGGCGCTGATCACGGTGATTTTGATTCTCAGCATTCTCGTGGCCGCCGCGCTGGAGTTGAACCACTCCACGCGCGCCGACGTTTATGACGCGGCGAACGTAAGCGACGGCATTCGCCTTTCCTATATCGCCAAATCGGGGTTCTACGCCGCCTCGGCCCTGCTGGCGAATGCGAAAAACGACTATGAGACCCTGCATGAAGACTGGGTGCACGCCGAAATGCTGTCCGTCCAGTCCAGGTCTTTCTTTCCCAACGGCCATTTCGTGGTCCGGATCGATGATGAGATGGGAAAAATTCCGCTCAACGTGCTTCCGGGCGATACCCGAATCCAGGCCGTCTTGAAGCGCCTGCTGATGCTGCCGGAATTTGATCTGGATGAAATGCGGGTGGACGAAATCGTGCAGTCGATCATCGACTGGATCGATGAAGATGACACGGTGACGGGACGGGGAGCCGAGTCGTCATACTATCTGTCGCTTTCCGCGCCCTATACGGCAAAAAACGCGCCGTTGGATTGCATTGAAGAGTTGCTTATGATAAAAGGCGTTACGCCTGAATTATATGCGGGAACTAAAGAAAAACCGGGGCTCGCGCAATTGGTGACCGTCCATCGCGATAAAGGCAATCAGACGGGGGCGGTCAATATCAATACGACGCCGAAACTGGTGCTCCGGGCCCTGCACGACGGCGTTTCGGTCGAGCTGGCCGATCGCATGGATGAATACCGCAAAAACAGGGAAAATAAAGAAAATCTGAAAAATGTCGAATGGTATAAGAAAGTTCCAGGTGCAGAGGGGGTTGCAATCGACAGGGAATTAATCGAGGCAAAAAAAAGCGCCTACTTCAGGATCACCTCGACGGGAGTGCAGGATAAAATGGAATATCGTATCACCGGCGCCATCCATCGCGGGGACAATTCTTTTTCCATCATCAGCTGGAGGCAGGATTAATGCCGGAGATGATTTTGGGAATCGATATTGGAACCGAAACGGTAAAAGCCGTGCTGGCAGTTCCCCGGGGACGCACGGATGTGCGCGTTTCCGCGCGGGAGGTTGTGCGCTTCGAGGGCACAGGCGATCTGGAAGCGGTTTTGAAAAAAATAGCGGAAGCGATTGCCCCGCAGGCGTCGTCCCGGCCGCATTGCGTGGTGACCCTGCCGCCCGCCGACATCATGTTTCGTCAACTGAATTTGCCGTTTAAAGACGAAAACAAAATCAAAAAAACCCTGCCGTTCGAGCTGGAGCCGCTTTTGCCCGTCCCGGTCGAGGAAGTGGTTGCCGACTACATGCCGCTTCCCGGCGAGGGCCTTCTGGCGGCCGCCTGCGGCCGGGAGCGCATTCACAAAGTTCTTGCGCTTGTGGAAAAATATCTGGGCGACGTCTCCGGAATCGATATTTCGGCGGCGGCGCTCGCCTTGCCTCTTCTGGAGCAGAAATCGGCCGACGCCGGCATTTTGCTGGATATCGGCGCTTCCTCCACGGTAGCGGTCTTTTATGAAAATAATGCGATAGTGCAGATCCGGTCTCTGGCGTTTGGCGGAAACGCCGTCACGAACGCTCTGGCCGAAGATGTGTCGCGCGAGACGACGGAGGCCGAAAAAATCAAGCGAGACGGGGCGTACGGGGGCAACATCGACCGGGCCGAAAACGCCTGTCAGGAGTTTTGCATCGCTTTGGCCAATACCGTCGAGTTTTTAATGCTCAATGAAACCCTGCATAAGACCGTATCGACGCTCACCGTCACCGGCGGCGGGGCGCTGTTCAAGCCGCTGATGGCCAGGTTGGAAAAAACATTCGGCAGGCCCGTCGACGTTCTGGACTTCAGCCGTTTCGGCCACCTGGAACTTGCCCAGTCCTTAAGCGCCGATTTTCAACCGCTGATGATGAACACGGCGCTGGCCGCGGTGCGCCGGGCCCTGGCGTCGCGCAAGTCCTTCAATTTCCGCCAGGGGGAATTTGCCGCGAAAAACCTTCTGGAAGGCTTTCGGACGCAGCTGAAATGGGCCGCCATAGCAGCCGGGATTCTTCTGGCGCTTGCCGCGGCGGACCTGGTTCTGGATTATCAGCTGCAAAGCCGGAAGGTTTCGTCACTGAAAAGTCAGATCAGCGCCATCTTCAAAAAGCATTTTTCCCCAACGGCCGTGATGGTCGATCCGGCAGCCCAGTTGAAAGCCAAACTGACCGAAGAGAGAAAAACCTACGGCCTGGACGGCGGCGCGTCGGGGACGCCGGTGATCCAGCTGCTCAAGGATATATCCGGGGGGATTCCTTCCACGCTCGATGTCGTGATTACGCATTTTCATTACGAAAATAACATGATTCTGCTCAAGGGCGAGGCCAAAAAAGTCGATGATATTACAGCGGTTAAAAACGGATTGGCGAAATCGCCGCATTTTAAGACGGTCACGCTCGGAACGACGAGTCTGGGCAAGGAAGGCGCCAAAGTCAATTTTGACCTGAAGGTGGAGCTCAAATGATCAAGGCATACTGGGCCAATCTTGATGTCCGGCAGCGCTACATTGTGGCGTTCGGGGCGGCGTTTGTCGTGGTCGCCCTGCTTGTGGAGTTTGCCGTTTTCCCGTTGTGGGACGCGCGGGCGAAAATGAAAAAGTCCATATCTTCCAACGCCAGAAAGCTCGAAGAAGTGAAAAAAATCGATGGCGAGTTTGCCGTTCACAACGAGCAAATAGCCCGGATCAAGCAGGCACTGGCCATGCGCCGTCCCGATTTCACGCTTTTTTCCCATCTGGAGAAGAAGGCGGCGGCAGCCGGCGTCAAAGGCAGCATTAAGCAGATGAATTCCCTGCCGGGCGTCAAATCGCTTGCCTTTGATGAAACGATGATTGATATGAGGCTCGACAAGCTGACCATCAAGCAGGTGGCGGACTTTTTATACCAGGTCGAATCGCCCTCCGATATGATCAAAATCAAGAGAATGACCGTCAACAAGATGAAAGAAAGCCCCGAATACGTGAGCGTTCAGCTTTTGATTGCGTCGTACACGCCGGCCGGGGCGCGTCCGGGAGGTCCGTAAAGCCCATGCGCTTTCTGAAAAACAAGATTTTGTGGCTTACGCTCTACGCGATCGGCATTACCTTCGTGTTTCTGTTTCTTTTGTTTCCGTCGCAGCTTGTCCTGCAAAGGATCGAAGCCGCCACGAGCGCGTCGGAGTATGTCGTGAAAGCCGAGGGCCTGCGCCCGGCTCTGCCTTTGGGTTTCAAGTTTCACGATTTAACGGTCCGTCCCTCCCAGTCGCCTGAGAGCGTGCTGTTCCGGGGCGACGCGCTGGATCTGCAATTCAATCCGTTTAGTTTTTTTTCGAAATTGCAAACCGTCTATTTCAGCGGCAAGGCCTACAGCGGCAGTTTCGACGGCCAGGCCGGGTTTGCGTCCGTGACAAAATCCGCCCAGCCGGCTCAGGGAAAAATAAATTTCAAGAATATTGATCTGGCCCGGTGCAGCCTGTCCGGTCCCGCCGCGATTAAAGGGATAAGCGGCATCGCCAGAGGGGCCATGACTTACAGCGCAGGCGACGGCGGGGCCGGTCCCTCGGGCAAGTTATCCGTTTATCTGGTCCGCGGCGCCTATCCGCTTCCGGAGCCGTTTCTGGGGGTGAGCCGCATCGAGTTTGAACGCGGCGAAGTTCAGGCGCAGTTAAAGGGAGCAACCGTCAAAGTGAACAAATTTGAATTTTACGGGGCGCAGGTCAACTGCTTTTTAAACGGCGATATCCAACTGGGGCCCCGGATTGATCAGAGTCTGCTGAATTTAAAGGGCACGCTGGAGATTGTCGGCAAGACCAAAATCAAAATGAATGTGACGGTGGGCGGAACCATGGCCAGCCCGTCATTTCGCTATCTGTAAATGAAAGGGACGCCGGGCGCAAAACGCATGAAGGAGATTGGAAATCATATCGCGCGGCTGATCGGCCGGGCAGCGGCGGGGCTTAAGGATCTCGCGACGGGCCGGTCGCTGTCGGCGGGCGCCCTGCGCACGCTCGCGCTGGTCGTTGTCATTACGCTTGCGTCTTTTCTGTGCGTGGATATTTTCTACAAGGTTGTCCAACTGGCGGCGACGGGCGGCGAAGCGTCGACCAGAATAAAGCCGGCTGTCTTCGCGCCGCAGGGCCTACGGCCCGCCGTGGAAAATTATGATGTCATTGTCCAGCGCAATTTGTTTATGACCACGCTTACGGCTCTTGCCGACAAAGGGGGAGGGCTGACGCCCAGCGAGGAATACACCGCGTTTGATCTGAAAGGGACCATCGCCGTCGATGAGACGACGGGCTATGCGGTGGTTGAAGAAAAAGGCAAGGGCAAACAGAAACTCTACCGGCTGGGCGAGATGATCGGGTCGGCCAAGCTCATCCGCGTGACGCGCCAGGAGGCCGTGCTGGCAAGCGGTGGGCGCGAAATGGTCATGAAGATCAAGGACGCCGCCGAAGGCGCTCTTGCGGGACGGGGCCCCGGTTTGCCCGGAAGCGGCATATCCGTCAGTCGCCAGGATGTGACGCAGAGCCTCGGGGATTTGAAATCCATCATGAGCCAGGCGGTGGTGCGGCCGTTCATGAGCGAGGGGGTTCAGCAGGGCTACATCGTGTCCAACATTGCGCCGGGAAGTCTCTATGAGCGCCTGGGGCTAAGAAACGGCGACATCGTCCAGGAGGTCAACGGCAAGGTGCTCGACAGCGCCGACGACGTGTTGCAGCTGGTAAATGTCATGCAGTCCGGAGGAAGCATTGCCGTCAATCTGATTCGCAACGGAAGAAGCGAATCCATTAACTATTCATTTCACTAGAAAGGTTTTTAAAAGGGCCGATTGCCATGTATGCCGCGTATTTTGGTTTGAAGGAAAATCCGTTTAAGCTCTCGCCGGAGCCCGCTTACCTGTTTTTGAGCGAACAGCACCGCGACGCGCTCAATTACCTGCTATACGGCATTCAGGAAAAGAAGGGATTTATTTTGATTTCCGGCGGCGTCGGAACGGGCAAAACCACCATCTGCAGGACCCTGCTTTATCTGCTGCCCAAATCCGTGGAGACGGCGCTTATTTTCAATACGGCGATATCCGAAAAAGAGCTTCTGGAAATGGTGGCGAAGGAGTTTGGCCTTGTCGTGGCGAACCCCGACGGCGCCAGGACCGTTTATGTCGATGCGCTCAACCAGTTTCTTTTGAAAAATTTCGCCGCCGGAAAAAAAGCGGTGCTTCTGATTGATGAAGCGCAAAACCTCTCGCACGGCGTTCTGGAGCAGATCCGGATGCTGTCGAATCTGGAGACGGAAAAAGAAAAACTCCTGCAGATCATTCTGGTGGGACAAACGGAGCTTAAGGCAACGCTTATGCTCCCGGCGCTTCGGCAGCTCAATGAGCGGATCACGGTGCGTTACAACCTTACGCCTTTGTCGTCCGCGGATGTCGCCGTCTACGTTCAGCATCGTCTGCGTGTTGCCGGCGGGCCCGGATCGGTGTCATTTACCCAGGGCGCGTATCGTCAGATTTACGGCTATACCGAAGGCATTCCGCGCCGCATCAACGCGCTTTGCGACCGCGCGCTATTGATCGCTTATTCCAAAAGCGTCGGCAGAATTAATCGACGGATTGTCCACGCCGCAGCCCGGGATATCGGCGACGGGTATTTTCAGCCGACCGTCGGCAGAGGGCGGAAAATATGGGAGCGCCTGACCGCGCGAGCGCGGGTCTAATTGCTTGACCGTGAGGGAATTATGAGTTACATAAACGACGCTTTACAGAAAGCCAGGGCCGGGAAGGATAAAGGCGAGCCTCAGGATAAAGTTAGCAGAAAATCGATCTGGTCATCTCTCACGGGCGCTGTTTCGGCGGAGAGCAAAAAAACCGATACATGGCAAAAATGGTACACCGTCATCGGCTTGTCGATTGCGTTTTTCTATGCCGTGGGAATTATTGTCGTGATGTACTGGTCGGAAATCAAGCCTGGGTTTTCCACTGCCCCCGAGGTGAAAGGGCCGGTCCGGATTACCGTTGAACCGATAGCGCCCCTGCCCGCGCAGACGGCGCCGCAGCTGACTTCGCAGCCGGTAACTCCGCCCGTGACGCCGCCCGTCCCTCCCGCTGCGGAGATTAAATTACCCGCGGCGAATGAAATGGCCTTGCCCGCGCCTTCGGCCGCGGCAGCATCCCCGGAAGTGAAAGAGCCTGCGCCAGGTGAACCCGCGGCTTTGGCCGAGCCAGAAGAGAAGGCGCCCGCGCCCGTGGCTGATCCGAAGACGCTTTACGCGCAGGCGTTGAAAATGCAGCGCCAGGGAAAGCTGGAGGAAGCCAAGGAACTCTACAAACAGGTGATTAAAGCGCAGCCGGGCAATATCAAAGCCTTAAATAATCTGGGCGTGGTGTACATGAAAATGAAGAGATATAAATGGGCCATTATCCGGCTCAACGAAGCCATCCGCTTCAAGCGCGATTATGTCGACGCGCATTATAATCTGGCCTGTCTTTACGCCCAGATCAATGATAAGAAAAAAAGCCTGGGGTACCTCAAAAAAGCGATTGCATTGAATCCCGAGGCCAGACTCTGGGCGGCCAGGGATGCTGATTTTAAAAGCCTGGCGGATGGGGACGATTTTAAAAACTTAATGCAGGCGCAGGATAACTGAGATGATTTTTTTTCGTAACGCGAGAGGAGCAGGGATGCTGAAGATTGCAATGGCCGTGATGCTGGCCTTGATACTGGCCTTCATGCCGGACTCGTTTGCCCTGGCCGCAAAAATAGACGACGGCCGCCGGCCGTCCAAAGCAACATCCACCGCCGCGAAGAAAGCGGCAAAGGCTAAAACTGAAATGCAGGCCGAGACGCAGGAAAAGCCTGCCGCCCCCGGTGCAAACGGCAAGGTCATTGTCGGCGAGCCTGCGGCCCCGATCGCGCCTGATAAGGGAGCGAATGCGACCCCATCGCCTCAGACGACGCCTGCCGCTCCGGACGACAAAGCGGCAGTCGAGCCCCAGGCGCCGCCCGCCGCAGTGCCCGCGGCGAATGGCGCCGTGCAGAGCGTATCCGGCGACGCGAAGGAAACAGGCGACGCCAAGCCTCAGGCTACGGAACCCAGGAAAAAAACATCCGCCGACCCCCCCGGAAAAAAGAAGGCCGAGAAATACGTCACGCTGGATTTCGACAATGTGAACGTCGAAGTGTTTGTCAAATTCGTCAGTGAACTGACCGGGAAGAATTTTATCATCGATGACAAGGTCAAAGGCAAGGTTACGATCTATTCCCCCAAAAAAATACCGCTTCGGGATGTTTATAAGGTTTTTCTGTCTGTTTTGGAACTAAACGGCTTTGCCACCGTGCCCGTGGGCGACATGATCAAGATTGTGCCGTCGGCGGTGGCCCGGGAAAAGAGCGTCGAGACGCGGACGAAAAAGGACAGCGCGGAATCCGACGACCGGATTGTCACGCAGATTATTTCCCTGGAGCGCGCCAACCCCGATGAAGTCAAACGCGTGCTGGACCCCATTGTATCCAAAACGAGCTCGGTTTTGTCGTATCCGCCGGCCGGCGTACTGATTATTACCGACTATCTGTCCAACATCCGCCGCCTCCAGGAGATCATCAAGGAGCTGGATGTGGAAGGCGCGGGCGAGCAGATTACCTATCATCCCCTGCAAAACGCGTCAGCCTCTGAAGTAGTCAAGTCACTCGCTGCCGTTTTTCAGCAGCGCCGCGCCAATCTGACTCCGATCCGCATGGTGGCCGATACCCGCACCAACTCCGTGATTATCTTCGCCAGCGTGGCCGACACGGCAAATGTCCGCAAACTCATCGAAATGATGGACCGCGATGTACCGCGCGGAGATTCCAATATTCAGGTTTACCGTCTCCAAAATGCCGTGGCCGAGGATCTGGCCAAGGTGCTAAACAGCATTATCAAGGAAACCGCCGCATCGACGGGGAGCGCCACGTCGGGCGTACCGACGCCCGTGCGGCTTCCCACCACGGTCGTTGCCAAAAATGTGCAGATCGTTCCGGACAAGGCCACCAACACCCTGGTGATCATGGCCGAGCGCGAAGACTACAAAGTTCTGGAGAGCATCATCCGGCAGCTGGATGTGCCCCGGGCGATGGTTTACATCGAAGCGCTGATCATGGAAGTGAAGACCAACAAGGATTTCAGACTGGGTGTGGAATGGCGGGGGCTCAAGGAAACGGGGTCGGTGGACGGCACGTCCATGTACTCGTTTGCCTCGTCCGGCACCGGCGTGATGCCCGGCGCATCCTACGACTCCGCCTCGTCTCTGACGTCGCTTGCGCTTCCCAGCGGTTTTGCGATGGGTATCATCGGCGCGGGCATTAAAATCGGCGATATTCTGTTTCCGACCATCGGCGCCGTGGTGCAGGCCTACAGAGAAGATACGGATGTCTCCATCCTGTCCACGCCCCAGCTTCTGACGCTGGACAACGAAGAGGCGGAAATCAATGTCGGCCAGAACGTGCCCTACATTACCAGGCAGGAGCAGACCAACACCAGCACGCTGGTGAATTACAACTCTTACGAATACAAGGATGTCGGCGTGATTCTGAACATTACGCCGCATATTAATGAAGGAAATTATGTCCGCCTGAAAATATCGCAGCAGGTTACCAAGGTGCAGTCCGGCGCCGACAAGTCCACACCGACGACGCTCAAGCGGGTGGCCAAAACCACTGTTGTCGTCAAGGACAAGGAAACCGTTGTAATCGGCGGCCTGGTGGGCGACAGCACCGACGAAGGCGTTATTAAAGTTCCGCTTTTGGGCGACATTCCCCTTCTGGGTTGGCTGTTTAAATCCAAATCGGCGACGCGCGAAAAATCCAATCTCTATGTTTTTCTCACGCCGCGCATTGTGCGCACGCAGCAGGATGCGGCCAGCCTTTATGAGTCCAAGCGCGAAACGATGGGCGAGGTGGTGGAAGGCGTCATCAAGCTCAACGAAAAAAGGCAAGAAACGTATCCTGGCGCGGTAAAATCCGACGAACAGAACGTTCCGGCCAAACCATAACACACATCGTAAGGCCGTTATTGTATGTCCACAATTCTGGATGCCCTCAACGAATCCACTTCTTCGGATAAACGCGATTCCGACGCGTTGGCGGGAAAGCCGTCATCGCTTAACGACAAGCTTCTGGCCGCGGGCGTCTCCTCCGAGGCGCTGGCCGAGGCGCGCGACGCGAAAAACCGGGGCGGCCTGGGGTTTTTTGAGTTCCTGCTGCGCAAAAAGGCCATTGATGAAATCCGCCTTCTGGAGCTTTTATCAAAGCATTTCAGCATTCCGTTCTGGCCCGAACTGCCCATGGAAAGCATCAACATCGATTTCACGCAAAGCGTTCCGATCGCTTATCTGAAAAAACACCGCATGGTTCCGCTGGTCACCGCCGAGCGCCAGGTCATCGCCGTAAGCGACCCGGTCAATTTCCAGCCCGCCGATGATCTCAGACTGCTTTTGCAGATTCCGCATCTGACGCAGGTTCTGGCCACGCAGGACGCGATTACGGCCGCCATCAATCTGGCCTATGACATGAGCCGCGCCTCCGCCAAGGACTACTTCGAGGAAAT
>CAZGDK010000044.1:0-17899 GCA_964525155.1 uncultured Smithella sp.
CCGAAATTTTTATTGGCGCTTGAGCACAAAAATTGCTAAGAAATCCTCCATAAATGGCAGGTTTCATTTATGAAGGATTTGAAATAATGATCGCAATTATTGATTATAACGCGGGAAATATCACTTCCGTCGCGCGCGCGCTCCATGCCATCGCAAACGAATTTGTCATTACGGATGATACAAAATTGCTCGATGCGGCCTCGCACGTTATTTTTCCAGGCGTCGGCGCGGCGGGTGAAGCCATGGCATACCTCAAAGAAAAAAAACTAGATGTCTGGCTGAAAAGCTGTTTTGCCTCCGGAAAGCCTATTCTGGGCATATGCCTGGGCACGCAAATTATTCTCGAATCCTCCGAAGAAAACGATACCCGCTGCATCGGCCTGGTGGCCGGAGCGACTAAACGTTTTCCCGATCATCTGAAGGCAGATGGGCGAGCGTTGAAAATCCCGGAGATGGGCTGGAACAGTGTCACCTTACGTCGTCCGCACCCGGTTTTTGCAGACATTCCCAAAGAGGCGGAATTTTATTTTGTGCATTCCTATTACCCGTCGCCTGCCGACGAGGCCGCAGTGCTTGGCGAAACCGATTATGGCCTGACGTTCTGCTCGGTCCTGGCGGTGAAAAACCTGGTGGCCATGCAATTCCATCCGGAAAAAAGCGGCCGGCCTGGACTTCAAATCCTCAAAAACTTCTGTTCGTGGAGGGGCCTATGATTTCCAAACGCATTATCCCCTGCCTTGATGTTCGTGCAGGTCTTCTTACCAAAGGCGTCAAGTTTCAAGACAACATCGATATCGGCGATCCGGTCGACGTAGCGCGCCGATATTACGAAGAAGGCGCCGATGAAATCGTCTTTTACGACATCACCGCCTCGTCCGACCGGCGCGATATCATGATTGACGTCGTACGGCGCGTGGCCGAAACCATCTTTATCCCCTTTTCCGTGGGCGGAGGCATTCGCAATCTCGAAGACATGCGCAAAGTCATCGGGGCGGGCGCGGAAAAGGTCAGCGTCAATTCCGCGGCTGTCATCGATCCGCAGATCATCTCGCACGGCGCGAAAGCGTTTGGCAGCCAGTGCGTGGTGCTGGGCATGGACGTAAAAAAAGTAAACGCCTCCGGGCTAATCCCCTCCGGCTACGAAATCGTGATCGAAGGCGGTCGTAAATACACCGGCATCGACGCGCTTTGGTGGGCTTGCGAGGCTGAAAACTTGGGCGCGGGCGAAATCTGTCTTAATTCCATTGACGCGGACGGAACGCAGGACGGCTACGAACTGACGCTTACCGCGCTTATTTCAGAAAGCGTTCACATTCCGGTGATTGCTTCAGGCGGCGCGGGCGCCCCTCAGCATCTTGCGGATGTGTTGACGACGGGCAAGGCGGATGCGGCGCTTATCGCATCGATGGTGCATTACCGCACTTACACCATCGCGGAGATCAAAAAATATCTGCGGGACCGGCAGATTCCAACCCGGATGTTATGGTAGGCATAGATTATTGTGCTTGACGAAATTGCATATTTGTATTTTGAGAGAAGATTAATTAAATTAGCATAAAGTTACCGATCAACGTAAATCGGACATATTTTTACAAGTCAGGAGGCGTATAAAAAGTGGATACAAAACGATATGAATTAAATGTCCAGCTGGCGCAGATGCTCAAAGGCGGCGTCATCATGGATGTTACCAATGTGGAACAGGCCAAAATTGCGGAAGAAGCGGGCGCGGTCGCCGTTATGGCGCTGGAGCGCGTTCCCTCAGATATTCGCAAACAGGGCGGCGTGGCCCGCATGTCCGATCCGGAGATGATCGCTGAAATCAAAAAGGCGGTCTCCATTCCGGTTATGGCCAAGGCCCGCATCGGGCATTTTGTGGAAGCGCAGCTGCTCGAAGCGCTGCGCATCGACTACATTGATGAAAGCGAAGTTTTGACTCCCGCCGATGAAGAATGCCATATTGACAAGACCAAATTCTCGATTCCGTTTGTCTGCGGCGCGCGTAATCTGGGTGAGGCCTGCCGCCGCATTGCAGAAGGAGCGGCCATGATCCGCACCAAGGGCGAGGCGGGCACCGGCAACGTCGTGGAAGCGGTTCGCCATATGAGAACAATGAACCGGGAAATCCGCCAGCTGGCCCAGATGCCTGTGGAGGAAGTCACCGGATTTGCCAAAACCAACGGCATTCCCTATGAAGTGGCCCTGAAAGTCAAGGAACTGGGACGCCTTCCGGTCGTCAACTTCGCCGCCGGCGGTCTGGCCACCCCCGCCGACGCGGCGCTCATGATGCAGCTGGGCTGCGACGGCGTGTTCGTAGGCTCCGGCATCTTTAAATCCGCAGATCCGGCTAAACGCGCCCGTGCGATTGTCAAAGCCACCGCCTATTTCAATGACCCGCAAAAAATTCTGGAAGCGTCCATGGGGCTGGGAGAGGCCATGCCGGGCCTGGAAATAGGACAGATTCCGCCCGAACAGATTCTCGCGGGACGGGGCTGGTAAGGGCTGTCATGTCCGTTCATCTGGTTAAAGAGAATGAAATTATTGGCGTTCTTGATTTGCAAGGCGGTGTGCACGAACACCTGGAGCATCTCGAGCGCCTGGGGGTTTCCGCCAGAAAAGTCAAGCAGGCTGCCGATTTTGAACATCTGGCGGGCTTGATTCTGCCGGGCGGAGAAAGCACCTGCCTGGCGCGCCTGATCAATATCTTCGAGCTCAAAGACGTTATCTTGCGCCACCACGCACGGGGCATGAAAATCTGGGGCACCTGCGCGGGCGCAATTTTGCTGGCTTCCCGCGTCGTGGGCGAGTCCCCCTGCCTGGCCCTGATCGACATCGACATCGAGCGCAACAGCTTCGGAAGCCAGCTCGACAGCTTTGTGACCGAAGCCCTCATTCCCGCCGTAGATAAATTCCCCATTGCACTCACTTTCATCCGCGCACCCAAAATAGTGCAGGCCGGAAAAGATGTTAATATTTTACTCCAAATTGACGATTACATTGCAGCAGCGGAAAACGACTCTGTTCTGGCCACGGTTTTTCACCCGGAATTAACCGGCTCTGTGGCATTCCATCGTTATTTTGCGCTGAAATGCGGTCTGACACCGGCCGGCGAAAACGAGCCCCCGAACGGACAAGACTTTGGAAATTTAAACTGGATGAAGCTTGCGCGTATTGCGTCGTAAAAAACGCATGAGTGGCATCGATTCCAACCCACGGCTAAAGTGACGTTATGGACGTAAAATTCATTAATCCTTTTATTTTCGGCACCGTCGAAGTCATGGAAAAGATGGCTTTTGTCAAGCCGGTGGCAGGCAAACCCTTTGCCAAGATCGACGATACGGCACATGGTGAAATTTCCGGCATTATCGGGATGACGGGGGACGCCATCGGATCGCTGGCGCTCAGTTTTTCCGAAGTTTGCATCATGGGCATCTGTGAAAAAATGCTGGGTGAAAAGCATACGGAAATCAATCGCGCAGTGCTCGATACCGTGGGCGAGCTTACCAATATTATATCCGGCGCGGCGCGTAAAATGATGGAGAAGGATGACCTCAAGGTCATCGCGGCCATCCCCACCATTGTCTTCGGACGAGCCCATACCGTTCGCCACGTCATCAAGGGCCCCAGCATTGTCATTCCCTTTTCCACGGAATGCGGCGAATTTGTCATTGACGTCTGCCTCAAATCCAATGTTAAACCTAGAGAAGAAGAAATACCACAGCCAGGCGAAAAGAAAAGTTTCGATCCCAAGGCATACAATCCGGCCGTGTTCGGAAAACCCTCCATGCCCAAGGCGGGGCCGGATATATTGCAGGAGCAAATTGAAAAAGACCTGGCGAAGCCCGTTCCAGTGGAGCACAAAAACGCGGCGGAGCGTATCGATTTCTTGCGCAAATCACTGGTTGAAGCCAACGCGACGCGCAACGCCATCCTCAAACAAATGAAGGAACAGCCCTTCATGGAATATACACAGAGGCAGCGCTACAAAAAAGCCCTCCCCGCTTATGACGCCAAGATCAAACGGCTGAAGCTCGACATTTCCGCTGCGGAAACCATTTTAAAGATGTCCAAGGAAGAACTGGAAAATCCGACGATCAAGCCGCATTTCCAGCATTATCCGAACACTGCGAAGACCGATCCCAAAAAATAAAATCGTGCCGTTTACTGACGCAATGACGCCAATTGACCGGATTGAAAAGACTTTTTTCTCAGCATGCCGCCACTGGGGATGTCTGATGAATACCTTTTGCGAATGCGGCGCCATCAAGGCCATGCGCTCGGGCATCAATTCTGCCGATCTGAATATGGTCTGGAGCGAAACCCCGTTAGTTCCGCAAGAGGACATTTCTCTCAAAAAAATCAAGGCGCATTACACTGCGGCAAATCTGCCCTTCTGGTTTTGGGTTTTTCCTTCGTCAAAAACCGCGACGACTCTGGACACCCTTAAAACGGCTGGGCTGTCTTTTATTACAAGCATGCCCTGCCTGCTTTTGGATTTGCAATTCTTTCCCCAAGTTCAGACGCATACCCGCCAGCTGACAATCCGGCGTGTCGCAAGCAGCCAGGACCTGGCATTATGGAACGCCGTGGTTTTTGAAGGGTTTGATTTTTTGCCGGATGACCGCGCACAGCTGGAAACCTTTACCAAAACATTTGATTTTTCGGCAGACTCGCCCCAGCACCTGCTTCTGGCGTTTGCAGACAGCCGGGCCTTGGGGGCGTCACTCATTTTTTTCGCGGGCGAGACAGCGGGAATTTACTTTCTGACCACACTCCCGGCGTATCGCCATAAAGGCATCGGCCTGGAATTGACGCAGGCGACATTGCGCCATGCCCGGTCAGCCAAAGCGCGTTTTGCCGCGCTTGAGTCTTCTCCGGAAGGTTTGCATGTTTATGAGCGCGCCGGGTTTAAAGAATACTGCCGGGTCGATATTTACGGCTTGTAGCCGGCAGACCCTTACGGATTGATGTTGCGCCGTTTCATTTCCATGCGGACCTCCACGCGGCGCTCGCGCAAATCCTCCGCCGTATAGGCCGTTCCGCCCGTGCCGACCCCCACACCGCCGCCCACGCCGCGGCGGCCGCCACCGATGCCGATACCAAACGACGGTCCCGTCTGCTTTTCCTGTTTTTCAATTTCATCATTGAGGCGATAAAAATATTCCAGCAGTTGGTCATTGGACATGGCTTTGTAATCCTGGGCCAGCATCTCTTTGGACTGGCTGGCGCAGCTGCCCAGAATAAAGGCGCAAACAGCCAAAATAAGCCCCGCAACAATCATCCTTTTCATGTTCTTCATTTTTTTCCTCCGCAAAAAATTTTCGTTTACTTCCTGATGACATCCATCCGCAGTTTGACAGCTTCAGCTTTGCTTGTGTCCCCGCGCTCCAGATAGTAAGCCTGCAACGTTTCCAGATAAGCCCAAAGCGGCCTGCGCCAGCCGTTGGCCGACGCGGTGCTGATGGCCAGTTGCAGGATGTTATCGTCATAAGGCAAATGTTTAATCCAGACGCCGCAGGCCACCAGCCGGGAGAGCGGATCATCAATCGCCCCCAGTTCGCGTAGTGCCTGGGCCGCATCCCTGGCTGTTGCAGCCTTTACGATACCGGCGTAGCGGGCGGGCAGAACATTCAAATCGACGGCGTTGAAATTGCCTTTTAAAAAATGGCAGTACGCCATCTGGGCGGGATTTGGTTCCAGACGGTAGGCCCGCGCAAAATCGGCTGTTTCAAAACGCTCCAGCGACGCGGCATGCAAGGCGCATTTTGTCAGATAAGCGGTCATCAAAAGCTGCACATCGTTTCCGGCGGCCATTTCCCGGGTGGCTTTAACAAAATGGGGCTCCGCTGCGTCTTCTTTTCCGGCCAGAAACAGACTTTTATAATCTTCCAGATAACGCCAGGCCTTGTCCTTCCAGGCGGGAACATCCCCGGTGGATGCGCAGGCGGCAATCATCAGGGCGGTAAAATAAATCAGAATTTTTTTCATGGCGTTTTAAACTCCGGCTTTTTTTTCGATCCGACAAGCGTCTCGAGCTTGCGCACCAGATCATCCACCGCTTTCACGGCATCGTCAATATCAGAGCGCAGCAGGTGCAAATCCTTTGTGCCTGAGGAGGCGTCCGTACTTATTTTATTAATGTTATCAACGGTTTTATCCAGCTTTTGCAGTTTGCCCGAAACCTCCCGAAGAATTACATTCACCTGCGACAAAGCGCCCTGCCCTCCGTAAATCTGTTCGTCGGTTTTATCGGCCATTTTGTCGACCTTCTTCAAAATGACATCCACGCCGATCGTGATGTCTTTTAGTTTTTTGAGAGCATCATGCAGTGCCTGGACGCTTTCTTCATCGGCAACCGCCATTTCCAAAAGAGATTTTTTGGAGGCCAGATGGGAAGACATTTTCCGGGCATTGGCAAGGGTCTTATTTAAATCGCCTTGCGGGTCCGAAAGATTACTTGTTAAAAGCGCTATATTATCAGCTATTTGATTTAATTTTTCCAAAACCGGCTCCACCTTGGCAATGGCGTCATTAATGTCATTGACCGTGCCGACTTCCGTAATCATATCCTTGCCCAAAGGCGGAGTGTCCAGGTTTCCCGTCACCACCACAATCCGGGCCGAACCGATCAGCGGTCGATATAAAACAAAACTGCTGTTGGACCGAATCCATTTCACATGGCGGTCGGGAATTTTTATTTTAATCAGCACCAGACCCTTATCGCCCAGTTCCAGATCCTGAACTTTGCCGATGTTGAATCCGGAAAAGACAACGGGCATACCTTCGGTAAAACCGTCTCCGGATCGGGAAGACAATGTAAATACATGCATTTTCTCAAACACACCCTTGCCCAGCGCCAGATAGAACAAGGCCGCTAAAACCACCAGAGTTGTGCATACCACAAAAAGACCGACTTTAAATGCGCGAGTCATCGCCATAAATCACCATATTTTTCTTCCATCCAGGTATAATCAAAAATAAAACAACGGACATATAAATCGTCAATTTTTTTCAAGACGTCGGAAATGTATTGAGCGGATTGCAAATGGGGGATAATTTTAAACGGCTTGTCGATCACAATCATGGCGTCTTTCACCATCGCCGCGCGCAGAAGCATCACGCAGAAACGCTCTTCGAATGAGAGCGCGGAATTGCGCAAGCCGGCGATGTGCGCAAGCCCCAAGCGCTCCAGAGCGTTGTGCGCCAGTTGCCTGGCCTCCTCCTTGCGCATGTTTTCATGATACTGCTTAATGAGCGCGATATTCATGTAAACATCCTGATTGGAAATCAGCGGCACGTCGGCGGAAACCGGCGCGGCCTGGCGGAGATTATCCCGCAAAAAAGCCGAAAGCGCCCCGGAAAGCGTCTGCTCATTGTCAAAAAATTTCAAATTAATTTTGTCAGTAATGACAGCACCTCAATAATAATAATGGTCGCAAACACATTCACCATGCCGCCCGAAACGGCAATCGGGATGCTGGTCAGCTCCTGTGACGCCCGCAAGCCGTTGCGGATCGGAATCAGTGTAATGAAAAAGCCATATAAGGCGCATTTGGCCAGCGCAATTAGAATATCGGCAAAGTTGGTCGAAGTCAGCAAAATTTCCGTGTAAACATCCCGGCTCATGTCAAAAATCAGGCCGGCAAACAAAATGCCGCTCACCAGCAGCACAATGGCGAAAAGGCTCGACAGCAGAACAATGGAAATTATGCCGTTGATCACGCGCGGCGCCAGCAGATAGTCGATTACATCAACATGAAACGTTTCCAGCGTGTGCACTTCGCGGTTTACTTTCATAACCGCCATTTCCGTGTTAATTGCTGCGGAAGACCGAAGCGTAATGAGCAAAACGGTCAGAAACGGACATAATTCCGTGACGACCAGGCCCATCAGAACATGGCCGATGAATTCCGTGAGGCCCATGTCCTTAAGTAATGTAAAGACAACGCCGATAAGCAGGGAGCCGAAGAAGACGGACAAAAAAATGAAGGACGGCAAAATCTGGACGGATGTAAAATAAATCTGGTTGATGAGGACTTCGCGCATGGCGCTGGAGTATGTCTTACGGCGAAAAATCCGGACAAGCACCCGACCGGCAAACACAATCGTATCGGCAAAGATTGAAAACATCAAAATGACGCGTTGCCCCAGATTTTCCATGAATGCGATCATAGGCCGGCTCCGAGTGGTGATCGCAATATTAACACAGGATTAGAGAGACTTCAAATACCCTTTTACTATTTGACAAATAAAGCAGATTCATTATATTTGGCGCAATCAAAAATTGATGAGATGAACGCGCAAGGCAAACGCGTTCACATATGTGGAGGAAAAATGAAAAATTCAAATCGCAAAACGTTCTTTATGTTGCTCATGGCGTCTCTGGTGGCGTTTTTTATTGTCTCTCTGGTGGGAGTGCTCCGATCGTCGTTTATGTCATCGGGCGCGCCGGAAATTCCGGCGGCGCAAGCCGGACCGGCGACGACAGACGTCGGCAAAACCCCTCTTTCCTTTTCCGAACTGACCGAGCGGGTCAAGCCCGCTGTGGTCAATATCAGCACCTCCAAAACGATGAAGGGCCGCGGCCGCTACAACATGCCGTTTGGTCCCTCGCCTTTCGGTGATGATTTTTTTGACCGGTTTTTCGGAGACCAGCCCCGCCGCGAATTCAAGCAGCGAAGCCTGGGCTCCGGTTTTATCATCAGCAATGACGGATACATCTTCACCAACAATCACGTCGTCGAGCAGGCGGACAAAATTCTCGTCAAAATTTCCGACGGCAAAGAATATGAAGCCAAAATTATCGGCACCGACCCAAATACCG
Source organism: uncultured Smithella sp. (assembly GCA_964525155.1). Lineage (GTDB taxonomy): Bacteria > Desulfobacterota > Syntrophia > Syntrophales > Smithellaceae > UBA8904. Next base: position 8,822 of record CAZGDK010000044.1, read on the forward strand.
ACATCGCTTTAATCAAAATTAAACCGGACAACAGCCTGCCGGTGGCCGAAATCGGCGATTCGGAAAAAGTCAGAGTGGGCGAATGGGTCATCGCCATCGGCAATCCCTTCGGTCTGGACGCCACGGTTACCGCCGGGATCGTCAGCGCAAAAGGTCGCGTGATCGGCGCAGGTCCCTACGACAACTTTATTCAGACCGACGCCTCCATCAACCCCGGAAACAGCGGCGGTCCGCTCTTTAATATGGAAGGAAAGGTCATCGGCATCAACACCGCCATCGTCGCCCAGGGTCAGGGCATCGGCTTTGCCATCCCCGTTAACATGGCCAAAACCATTCTGGCGGATTTAAAAACCAAGGGCAAAGTCACACGAGGCTGGCTGGGCATTTCCGTTCAGGATGTCTCCGAAGATATGGCTAAAAACCTCAATCATAAATACAAGGGCGGCGCGCTCGTCTCGGACGTCTTCAAAGATGATCCGGCGGACAAGGCAGGCCTTAAAGTGGGCGACATCATCACGGAAATCAATGGCAAGCCGGTTAAAGACACGCACGAACTTCTCATCATGATCGCGGGTTTGCAAGTCGGACAAAAAATCAACCTGAAAGCCATCCGCGACGGCAAAGAATTAGCCTTTAATATTAAAGTCGGCGAACGAAAAGATGACGTAGCCTCAGCAGGTGGCGAACGGTCGGGCAAGGGCCACTTCGGGCTTTCCACGCAGGAGATCACGCCGGACATGGCCAAGCAGCTGGGCCTTGCCAAAGAAGGTGTTATGGTCACGGAAGTCCAACCCGGCTCACCGGCCGATGAAGTCGGCATTCAGCCCCAGGATATTATCGTCCAGGTCAATCGTGTAAAAATCGTCTCGATGAAGGATTACAATCGCGAAATATCCAAGGCTGCGGAAAAGAAAAGCGTGACCCTGCTGATCAAGCGCGGGCGCTCCAGCTTCTTCGTCGCCCTGCGCGCGGACTAACACTTAATCAACTCCGGATAAAAAAGGCGGGTCTTAGACCCGCCTTTTTTTGATGATGAAGACGGAAGCATTCATCCCGCCTACCGTAAGCTCTACGGTTTGGAACGTTGTTTTTCATTGGACAAAGACGTCTAAAAGTTTTAGAAAATCGTCCATGACACGACACGATTACAAAGGCGTCATTCATTTCCATTCGTCTTATTCTTTTGACGGCCACGCATCTCTTCCGTCTATTCTGAAGGACGCCGCGAATTTCGGCATCGACTTCCTGATGCTCTCCGATCACGATCACCTGAAAGCCAGAGATGAAGGTTGGGAAGGATGGCACGGAAAAACTCTCTTGATTGTCGGCCAAGAAGTCTCACCGCGCTTCAACCATTATCTCGCCTTCAATATTCAACATCCCATCGCTTACCCGGATGATCCGGAAGGGCAAAGCCCGCAAAAATATCTAGATGAGATCAACCGACAGGGTGGTTTCGGCTTTATTGCTCACCCCGACCACGAAGGCGCCCCGATGTTTCACGTGAAACATTACCCCTGGACCGACTGGAATGTCAGCGGCTACACAGGTTTCAGCGTCTGGGATTTCATGACAGACTGGCAGAAAAGCCTCAGCAGCTACCTTCGAAGTTTGCCGAGTTTTCTTTTTCCCGCATATTTCCTGAAAGGACCGCGCCAGGTGACACTGGAACGCTGGGATCGCCTGAATATGATCCGCAAAACCGTGGGCATCGGCGAACTGGATAATCATGCCAGTATCAAAAAGCTTGCGGGGCTTTCGTTTGTTGCTTTCCCTTTCAAAAAGGCTTTCCGCTTTATTGCCACACACCTTCTCACGGAAAAACCTTTCAGCGGCGACAGCACCTCGGACATTCAATTAGTCTTCCAGGCCCTCCTTGCCGGCCACTGCTATTTCGCCCTGGAATATTTTCGCCCGGCAACCGGTTTTCAATTCCAAATCAAACAGGACAGTCATTTATATGATATGGGAGATGCGCTGACACTTGGCAGGAAAGCTCATCTGTCCGTCACCCTCCCCGCCCGCGCCCGCATTCGCATTATCCGCAATGGAGAGGAGTTTAAAACGGCCCATACAGCCAGCCTGACAACACCCATTTCCGAGCCCGGCGTCTACCGCGTGGAAGTTTTCCTGAAATGCGCCTGGCAATACCGCCCCTGGATTTTTTCCAATCCCATCTTCGTAACCTGAAAATACTTTAATTTCGACGTATCTATCCAAGAGCATGATCGCTAATCAACAATTGAATAAAAAAGGCAGAGCCGATCTGCCCTGCCTTTTCTTTTGATAATCCTTTTCTTTTTTATCTGTAAACCATTCTTCTGAGTGCAGCCAAACCCATCAATCCCAGACCAAGAAGCGTCATGGCGGCAGGTTCAGGTACGCCATTTGGCCCCCCGATATCAATGGTCACAGACGACAAGGTGAAGTCGCGAACTCCTGTTATCCCGTAAACGATACTGGGATCCTGGTCAGTGTAGTAAAGAATTTCCGCCCAATGCACTGAAGAATCATAAGTATTGAAATAGGCATATTCATTTGTAACATCGTCATAACCGACCATAGGAATCCAATGGTCTCCGCCGTCGATTCCATCTGGGGTGGAATCAACGGTCACCCAGATGGGAATGCCCGCTAATAATCTTGTATTGGCCCAAGATTCAAATAGTGAGGCATTGATATGCCAATTATTGGAGGCATCCTTATAATAGAAATTTGCATCGTTCGTCCAGGCATCACCATATGCGCCGTACAATGCAGTTAAGCCCCCATCGTTGACTGCATCGTAAGCTGATGAAACATGGTACATTACATCCAGACTGTATGTTGTTTGTAGGCTGCCAATAACGACAGGACTCAGATTTGACACATAATTCTCCATACCGGGTTTGATGTCGTATGGGCTTCCGAAACCATCTGCGTCCGTGTCCATGTATGCGGCCCCATGCAACATCCAGGCGGTGTCCAAACCGCTATTATTTTGCAGAAAGTTTGAATTTGCATTTTCATTTTGAAAATAGCCCAAAACCATGGCCCCGGAAGTTGGACCGCATCCCACAAAAGCCCCTCCCTGTTGATATGCGCTTGTATTATAGGGATACGCTGGAAAATTCGCATAGTCTTTGATGTAAACCTGTGACGAAAATGCTGTAACTGCAATAAACGACACCATCATTGTTACCATCGCAAATATAAGATTTTTTTTCATATTGCGTTATCTCCTTTGATGTTATCGAATTTTATTCACAATATCTTACCTTGCTTTATTCTGAAAACAAGATAAGCCATCGGTATCTGTCCGTTGATACAACAAACGTAATAAATTCACCTCCCTTCCATTTATTTTTTAAAAGCACGGTGATATCTGAACAATTCCGAATTCTTACAAACCAGATAAAGAATTTTGGCAAGATGTAATGAAGATCGAAATGAGTACAAAAGGATGAAGAGGAATACTACAAACAAAACTTTTTAGTAATTGTGCATTTTTTCTGCCAAGTACACACATACTTGTTATTATTAACGTTCTAAAAATACAGACATCAGTTTCTTAATATTCGTAAAATTTTTCGACACCTGACCCTCGACGTTTTGACAAACAATTACAATTCGTTTCAAAGGTATAGTATCTTTTGTCTTTTTCTTTTTTTCCATCATACGGCAATTAAATCCGATTCTCTTTTTACAATACTTTTTTTGATATTTTTTTCTCATTGACGGATGGAAGATCAGAATACTATCCATAAATATCTATTATTTTTATACATATTCTATTATGTCTTAGAAATATAGTTTCATTGAAACACGAACAGGATTTATTTTAAATGTTAAATATTCCGACAATCTCATATTTTCTTGACCTCTCCTTATATATATACGATATCCTCCTCCCTCAGTGAGGAACTTACCCGCTTTCCTGAAGCGGTTGTTCCTTCCTTAAAATTAAAGTTGGCTGATGTCATGAGTGATGATGCAATCAGACAGATTTTCATTAACGGCCGGCCGGTCGGTCTGATCGGGCTAGATGCGGCGCTTGCTGAGGCTGCAAATACTTGCTCCGGAAAGAGCGACGACGATGTAGCCCGCTTTCTGCTTAATACATTGGCTTCTAAAAATTACATCCCCTCTTCCGCCCACGCCTCTTACAGCCGGGCGTTGCTGCGCGAATATAAGCTCTTTCAAAACCTGCCCGTTGAACCCGAGCCTGCGGCAGGCCTTACGATACTGGTGCTGGGGATGGGCTGCGCCCGTTGCGATCAGCTGCAATCCGATCTGCGCGATGTTTTATCCGAACTGAACGTGGCCGCCGATTTGCGCCACATCACCGACGTCCGCGAGATCGCCCGCTTTGGTGTGCTGGGCGCGCCCGCGCTCGTCATCAACAACAAAGTGGTCTGTGTCGGTCAGGTTCCTTCCAAAAATCAAATCCGCGCATGGATTGCCGAAGCCAACATTTTTCAAAAATAATCTTGACATAGCCAGTTGTCTCTGCAAGATATTCCGACTTAGTTTCGTTTTTTAACCAAACATCATTGCATATATGAGGAGGCGTAAGATGATCGGCAAGCAAATTCGGATGGAGCGTATTATGAACCGTGAAAACGGTCGGACGCTGATTGTGCCCATGGACCATGGTGTGTCGGCGGGTCCCATTTCCGGTCTGGAAGATATGAAAACCGCCATCGGCAAAGTGGTGGACGGCGGCGCCAACGCCATTGTTATTCACAAAGGCGTGGTCCGTATGGGCCATCGCGGCCATGGCAAAGACGTCGGTCTGATCGTTCATCTCTCCGCCAGTACGTCTCTGAGTCCCGATCCCAACTCCAAAGTTCTGGTCTGCACCGTCGAAGAAGCCATCAAGCTGGGCGCGGACGGCGTCTCCATCCACGTCAACATCGGCGCGGACGATGAAAAAGAAATGCTCAAAGACTTCGGTGAAATTTCCAAACAGTGCCAGGCCTGGGGCATGCCGCTTCTGGCCATGATGTACACACGCGGTAAAAACATCAAATCGGAAAGCGACGTCGCGGTTGTCAAGCATGCCGCCCGCGTGGCCGCGGAACTGGGCGCAGACCTTGTCAAGGTCAGTTACACGGGCAATGTGGAAACTTTCCGCTCCGTGGTGGAAGGCTGCGGCGTTCCGGTGCTGATCGCCGGCGGTGAAAAGGCGAAAAGCGACATCGACGTTTTGAAAAACATCAAAAACTGCATCATGGCCGGCGGCGGGGGCGTTTCCATCGGGCGCAACGTATTTCAGCACAAAGACCCCACCCGGATGATCAAAGCCATCAAAGCCATTATTCATGAAGACGTAAGCGTGGAAGCCGCCACGGCGATTCTGGAAGGAAAGGCCAAAAAATGAAAACCGTTTGGCTGGACTGCCGGAAATGGAAAAAAGACCTCGTCACCACGGCCATTGAAAACGGCGTGGACGCCTTGGTGGTGAACCGGACGGACATCGAGAAGGTCAAGGCTCTGGGGCTCATTCCCGTCATTGCCGATGCGGACGAAAGCGATCTGAAGCTCGGCCGCGACGTCTACGAAATCACGATCAAAAGCAAAAAAGACGAAGAACGGGTCGCCTCCCTCTCCAAGGAAATGGCGATCGTGGAGGGAACCGACTGGACGATCATTCCGCTGGAAAACATCATTGCTCAGGGCGCGAAGGTTGTTTTCCCCGTCTCCTCCAAAGAGGAAGCGGGCGTGGCGCTCACCATTTTGGAAAAAGGCGTCTGGGGTATTTTGATCCGGACGGATAATCCGGCCGTCGTCAAGGAGATTACCGCCTATGCCAAAGGCATCGGCTCTCAGGTCGCTCTTTCTGAATTTGTCATCAAAGATGTTCAGAAAGTGTCCATGGGCGACCGCGTCTGCATCGACACGATCACGGACATGAAGCAGGGTGAAGGCATGCTCATCGGCAATTACAGCAACGCCTTTTTCCTGGTGCATTCGGAAAGCGTGGAAAACCCCTATGTCGAGCCCCGACCCTTCCGGGTCAACGCCGGCGCGGTGCACGCCTACATTCTGATGCCGGGCGGCAAAACGAAATACCTTGATGAACTCAAAACCGGCGACGACGTTTTGATCGTCAACCAGAAAGGCGCAAGCTTCGTTTCGTCCGTCGGCCGCCTCAAAATTGAAAAAAGGCCCATGCTCAACATCGTGGCGGAAGCGGGCGGCAAGGATGTGTCGCTGATTTTGCAAAACGCGGAAACGATCCGCCTCACCCAACCGAGCGGCGAACCGATCTCCGTCGTGAGACTCGTTAAAGGGGATAAAGTGCTGGGCTACACGGAAGAAGGCGGCCGTCATTTCGGCTTCAAGATCAAGGAAACGATTAACGAGAAATAATCTCTTATCAATCCATCCGCAACATTTGATCCTGTAGGGAACGGTCTTTCGCGACCGTTCCCTACTTTATTTCTGGCATCCCGGACAATAATAAGTGCTGCGGCTACCCTGCTTGATCCGGACAATTTCGCCGCCGCAAACCGGGCATTCCTTTCCCTTCCTTCCGTAGACTTTGAGCTCATGCTGATTTTCACCGGGTTTTCCGTACAGATCGCGCCAGTCGGAAATGGACGTCCCCCTTTTTTCAATGCCCTTCTTTAAAATGCGCCTTCCCGTCCTGAAGATATCCTTCCATTCTCGCTCGCAGACATCCCTGGACGGACGCAAGGGCGATATGCCGGTCCGGTGCAAAATTTCACAGGCGTAAATGTTGCCGATGCCCGCGATGGCGTTGGCGTCCATCATCAGGGTTTTAACCGTGACCTTGCGACCCGCCTGCTTTGTTAGAAACGTCTGCTTGTCAAAGTCGTGCAACAGGTCGTTCTTTGACGGCCTGTTGCACGTCTGCACCATTCGCACCGTCGCAAACCGGCGCGGATCGACCAGATCGACATGGCCGTCCGAAAAGTTCATCCGCCAGCGCGTGTGCGGCGGCCTTTTATCCTCCTCATGCCAGAAGAGCCGACCGGTCATGCGCAAATTGATAAGCACGGATTGTCCGTCATGAAGCAGAATCTCTATCGTCTTGCCCCAACGCCTCACGCAACGCACGCTGCGCCCGGCCATATCGCCTGCGCCGCCTAGTTTTTTATCAAAGACCTCCGTCGCGAGAATTTTCCTGCCGCCGATGGCCGCCTGCAACTGTCGGCACAGCGTTTCCACTTCCGGTAGCTCCGGCATTTTTATTCCTCCTTTGTTGGGATGCCCGCCCGGGCCGCCTGCGGCGCCGTTTTTGTCAAATGCAGTCCCAGTATGCATTTGCGGCTCTGTCACTCTTTTTATCTTTTCTGTTTTTTAAAAACCCGCCCTGCCGTCAGGATCTTTTTTCCATTTTTCATTTAAGTTTTTTTTCCCTGCGCCCGATTCCGACAAAAGATAATGCGAGGCTGAAAGCCGCACGGCGCAACGCTTGGAACGGTGCGACGATCACATGAACCGTCGCGAAAAAAAAATCCGCGCAGCGTTTTGAAAATTTTTTTTCATTTTTCGGGCTAAAATGCAAAATAAATGTTGACAATTTTTTTTGCTTGCGTAAAACGAAAAACAGTTGCGTAAATTTTTTTTTTGACGATTTTCTCAAACGGAAGAACGCTTCCGGAAGGAGGATGAATGGAAAACGAGACCCTGTTTAATGAGGAGGCCGAACCTCCTGGTCCTACGACCGGTCTTGTAGTGGCGCAAAATGAAGCAACAAGTTTTTTCCCGTTGCCCTTAAACAGCTCCCAACCTGTTCTGGCCAAAACCAAGCCGGAGCGCCTGTATTTTCCATTCAAAGATTCACCCCGGGCCAAAGCCTTCCGCAAAAAACATTACCCCGAAATCAGCCGCATCGAATGGTTTGACTGGCGCTGGCATCTGCAAAACGCCATTCGCGACGTTGCCACCCTGGATGCCATGCTGCATCTGTCCGACAGCGAACGCCAGGCCATGATGCAACCCTCGGGCGACTTGCCCGTGGCCGTCACGCCTTACTACGCGAGCCTCATCGATCCGCAGGACGCCTCATCACCCTTGCGCCGCTCGGTCATCCCCGTTGTGGACGAATGCCTGCATACCAAGGGTGAAGAAGAAGACCCGCTGTGCGAAGACGCGGATTCCCCCGTGCCGGGCATTATTCACCGCTATCCGGACCGCGTCCTGTTTCTGGTCACCGACATCTGCTCGACGTATTGCCGCTACTGCACCCGTTCCCGCATTTTCGGCCGCCAGCATCAGTGCTTCATTGATATCTCCAAATGGGAACGCGCGCTGGCCTATATCCAATCCAATTCCAACATCCGCGACGTATTGCTTTCCGGCGGCGATCCCCTGACGCTCTCCGACGACCGCCTGGAATGGCTTTTGTCGCGCCTGAAAGATATTCCCCATGTGGAACTGATCCGCATCGGCACGAAAGTTCCGGCGGTTCTTCCCCAGCGCATCACGCCGGCGCTGGTTGCGATGCTGAAAAAATATCATCCGCTGTGGATGAGCATCCATGTTACGCATCCCGATGAGCTGACCCCGGAGATGAGCGCCGCCTGCATCCGCCTGGCCGACGCCGGCATTCCGCTGGGCAGCCAGACCGTTCTTTTGGCCGGCATCAATGACTCCGTCTCCACGATGACCCGTCTGGTGCACGGCCTGTTGCAGATTCGCGTCCGTCCCTATTACCTCTACCAGTGCGATCCGATTCCCGGCTCGTCCCATTTCCGGACGCCAATCAGCAAGGGCTTGGAAATCATCCAGGGCCTGCGCGGCCACACCACCGGCTACGCCGTTCCGACGTATGTGGTGGACGCCCCCGGCGGCGGCGGCAAAATTCCGCTCCTGCCCGAATACGCCATCGGCTGGGACAACGGCGATTTGCTGATGCGCAATTACGAGGGTCGGATGTTCCGATACCCGGACAACCACGCCGAGTCGAAAGACATCCACTAGGATCATAACTTCCATGACCGGCCCGAATTCCCGATTCGCAACCCGCCGCGCCGCGCCACTTTCGGTGGGTTTGACCTACGACCTGCGCGAGGATTATCTGCGCGAAGGCTACAGCCTTGAAGAAACCGCCGAATTCGACAAAGC
>CAZGDK010000044.1:17909-23878 GCA_964525155.1 uncultured Smithella sp.
GCCGTCATCGTTCAAAACGGCTTTGTCCCCGACCGTATCGGCCATGTCAAATCCCTGGCCCGGCGTCTGTCCGCGGGCGACCGCTGGGATCTCGTCTTTAATATCGCGGAAGGCCTGCATGGCTTCGGCCGCGAAGCGCAGGTTCCCGCGCTTCTGGACGCCTACCAAATCCCCTACACCTTTTCCGACGCGCTGGGCCAGGCCTTCACCCTGCACAAGGGCATGACCAAACACGTCGTTCGCGATCTGGGCATTCCCACACCGGACTTTGCCGTCGTGGCCGATGAAGACGATATTTCCCGCGTCAATCTGCCCTATCCGCTTTTTGCCAAACCCGTGGCGGAAGGCACTGGCAAGGGCGTCACGGCTCTTTCCAAAATCGACAACGCCCGCGACCTGAAGACCGTCTGTTTGAAACTGCTGCAAACCTTCCGCCAGCCGGTGCTGGTGGAAACCTTTCTGCCCGGCCGCGAATTCACCGTCGGCATCGTCGGCACGGGAAAAAAAGCCCGCGCCATCGGCGCCATGGAAGTTCTTTTCAATTCCGAAGCCGAGCAGCATGCTTACACTTACGACAACAAAGAACATTACGAAAACCGGGTGCGCTACGCCGTCGCCACTGACGCAGAGGCGCAAAAAGCCGTCGAGGTGTCGCTTGCCGCCTGGCGTGGTTTGGATTTGAAAGACGCCGGACGCATCGACCTGCGCTCCGACGCTTCCGGCAATCCGCATTTTATCGAAGTGAATTCTCTGGCCGGTTTGAATCCTGTCCGCTCCGATCTGCCCATTTTGTGCCGGCTCGTCGGCATGCCTTACGATCAGTTGATTACGGAGATTCTGCACTCTGCGCTTTCCCGCGCCGTGCTTATCCCCGCGTAACGGACCGCTGATTTTTTGGCATATATTCAGTTCCCCTCTTTATTTAAAGAGGGGTTAGGGGAGATTTTTTACAGGACTACGGTCTCAAATCCCCCTCAATCCCCCTTTAAAAAAGGGGGAAGAACAAAACGGAAATAAACTGTCATGAAAAAAATCGTCATTTTGCATTCCGATGTTCCTCCAAACGCAAGCGAGGATGAACTGGATTGCCTTCTTCAGGCCGATGTCATCGGCGAAGCCCTTTCCACCCTGGGGCACCAATCCGTGCGTCTGCCTTTCGTTTTGGATTTAAACGCCAACATGTCCAATCTGGCGTCCCTTAAACCGGACATCGTCTTCAATCTGGTGGAAACACTCGCCGGAAAAGGAAGCATGGCGTATTTTGCTCCGTCGCTAATGGATGCTCTGCGCCTGCCCTACACGGGCTGCCGCACCGAAGCGATGTTTGTCACATCCAACAAACCTCTCACCAAAAAAATCCTGCGCCAAAACGGCATCGCCACACCGCCCTGGCTCACGGCGGACGGCAAAACCGCCGGACCCTTTGTCGGCGGCACGTTTCTTTTAAAGCCCTCCTGGGAGGACGCCTCCGTCGGTCTCGACGACGATGCCGTCGTGGAAACGCCAAACCCGCAGGCGCTGCGCGACGCCCTGTTGTTGCGCAAGGCAAAACTCGGTCTGGAGTGTTTTGCCGAAGCCTACATCGACGGCCGCGAATTCAATATCGCCCTGCTGGCGGAAAAAGGCGGCGTCCGGGTTTTAAATCCCGCGGAAATTCTTTTTGTCGATTATCCACCGGACAAATTGAAGCTTCTGGATTACCGCGCCAAATGGGTTGCCGATTCCTTTGAATATGATAAGACACAGCGCACGCTCGATCTCGGAGACGAAGACGCCTTGCTTGCCAACCGGCTCCAGGAGATAGCTCTGCAATGCTGGCATCTTTTCGGTTTGCGCGGCTACGCCCGGGTGGATTTCCGTGTCGATCCAAACGGTGTTCCCTGGGTGCTGGAAATCAATGCCAATCCCTGCCTGTCGCCGGACGCCGGCTTTGCCGCCGCGCTGGACCACGCGGGAATCAAGTATTTTCAGTCCATCGACGATATACTCCGGGATGCGCTGCAACCTTGAACCTTAAGGAGGATTTTTTTGTGTTAAAACCTGTGATTTTACTTTTCTTTTCCAATCTTTTCATGACTTTTGCCTGGTACGGCCATTTAAAAAACCTCAACACCAAACCCCTGTACCTGGTCATCATCGTCAGCTGGGGCATTGCTTTTTTTGAATATGTCCTGCAGGTGCCTGCCAACCGCATCGGCTTTACGCATTATTCTCTGGGACAGCTTAAAATTATTCAGGAAGTCATCACCATGATCGTTTTTGCCGGTTTTGCCATCCTTTATATGAAGCAGCCCCTGAAACTGGATTTTCTCTGGGCGGCGCTTTGCATGGTCGGCGCGGTGTATTTCATGTTCCGCAGCGGCATCCCGCAGCAAGGATAATTTTCATGCATCCTTATATATTCCGCGATCATATTATTCCCACCGACGTCGCAGTGATTGAACACATCGTCCGGTCGACCGGCTTTTTTTCCGCCGAGGAAATCGACATCGCCTGTGAACTGGCGCGCGACCGCCTGGATCACGGGGGACTGAGCTCCTATCAGTTTCTGTTTATTGAAGACCAGGGTAAGGTAGTCGGCTATACCTGCTACGGGCTGATTCCGGCCACGCAAAGCAGCTACGATCTGTACTGGATTGCTCTTTCTGAAAATGTGCGCCGGAAGGGACTGGGCCGAATTCTGCTGCAAAAAACCGAAGAGATGATTTCAGGCGCTGGCGGCCGCCGTGTTTACGCCGAGACGTCCTCGCGCGCCCAGTACGTTCCAACGCAACTTTTTTACGAAGGCTGCGACTATCTTCCCGAAGCGGTCTTGACCGATTTCTACGCTGAAGGAGACAGCAAAATTATTTATTCCAAGATACTGATATAACTATTTTTATCGCGATTTTTGCCCTCATTTTTCTTTTAATACCTTGCAATTTTTCCGATAATTCGCTAGAGCAAATCCGGCTTTACGGGACACCCGCTGTAAATCTCAGGAAAGAAGGAGGAATTCTTCATGCGCCTGTTTCCCAAAGAAGAAAATTTTTTCGAATATTTTGAAGAACTCGCCGACAAAATCGTGGAAGGCGGCCAATTTTTTCTGGAAATGACCAAAACCCGTGACTATTCCGCGCCGAAAGTCTCCAGACTCAAGGAAATGGAACACGAAGCGGACATGATCACGCACAACACCTATGAAAAAATGCACAAAACCTTCCTGACGCCCATTGACCGCGAGGATATTTACGCGCTGGTCAACAAAATGGATAGCATCATGGACGTCATCGAAGCCACCGCCATCCGCATCCATATGTATAAGGTGAAAAAGGCGGATGACGAAATCATCAAGCAGGCGGAAATCCTGTTTCAGGCGATTCTAAAAATCAAAGAAATTGTGCACGGCTTGCGCGATATGAAAAATTCCAAAATGATTCTGGACGGCTGCGTGGAAATCAACACGCTGGAAAACGCCGGCGATGTCGTTTTGCGCACCATCATCACCAATCTGTTCATGAAAGAAACAGACGCCATCGAACTCATCAAGTGGAAAGAAATTTTTGAACGGATTGAAGAAGCCATCGATGTTTGTGAAGACGTATCCAACATCGTTGAAGGGATTGTCCTGAAACATGCTTGATTCCATGGCATTTGTCATTTTTCTGGTCATCATCGCCCTGGTGTTTGACTTTTTAAATGGCTTTCACGACTCCGCCAATTCTATTTCTACGGTTGTTTCCACCCGTGTTTTGTCGCCAAAACACGCGGTGATCTGGGCGGCTTTTTTTAATTTTGCCGCCGTTTTTTTTGTCGGTACACAAGTTGCTCACACCATTGGTAAAGGCATCGTCCATATCGATATCGTTGATAATCTCGTCATCTTATCGGCCCTGGGCGGCGCCATCATCTGGAACATCACCACCTGGTATTACGGGCTTCCCAGCAGCTCATCGCACGCTCTGATCGGAGGCCTCATCGGCGCTGCCGTCTCCAAGGCCGGAACCCAAACCCTGGTTTGGAGCGGCATCATCAAAACATCTCTTTTTATTGTCATCTCTCCGGTTGTCGGCATGGCGCTGGGTTTTATATTTATGGTCATTGCCATGAATTTGAGCCGCCATTCCAATATGGTCAAAAACGATAAAGTCTTCCGCAAACTTCAGCTTTTATCCGCGGCGATTTATTCCATGGGCCATGGAATGAATGATGCGCAAAAAACCATGGGCATCATCGCCATGGCCTTATTCAGCCAAGGGCTTTTGGGCGATACATTTCATATCCCCATATGGGTTGTCATTGCTTGCTACTCCATGATTTCTCTGGGGACGATGTTCGGCGGCTGGCGCATTGTCAAAACCATGGGCACCAAAATTACCAAACTTCAACCCATCGGCGGATTCAGCGCTGAAACAGCCGCCGCTTGCTCGATTATCGGCTCTACGTTTGCAGGGATTCCCGTCAGCACGACACACACCATTACAGGCGCCATCGTAGGCGTCGGTTCCACCAAACGGCTTTCCGCCGTGCGTTGGGGCGTCGCCGGCAACATCATCTGGGCCTGGGTCCTGACGATTCCCATTGCCGCCGTGATTTCAGCCGTCCTCTTTCTTTCCCTGAAGTTTTTTCTGTATTGATTATTTTCCTTTTTTCCCGTAAATCGTTTCCCATAAAATTTCCAGATTACCTTTGCGGGAGACCTCTTTATGCCGGAAAAAAAACTGCCTTTTACTCACAAACAACTCGACGCCATTATTGATAAATATCCGACGCCGTTTCATATTTACGACGAAAAGGCCATCCGGAAAAACGCGCGGGACTTCAAAAAAGCCTTTGCCTGGAACAAGGGCTTCAAGGAATTTTTCGCCGTTAAGGCCTGTCCCAATCCCTACATCATGAAAATGTTGCAGGCCGAAGGCTTCGGCGCGGATTGCAGTTCGGTTGCCGAACTGGTTTTGTCCCAGAAGACCGGCATTGTCGGCGAAGAGATCATGTTTTCATCCAACGACACACCCGCCGAAGAATTTCTCAAAGCCAAAAAGCTCAAGGCCATCATCAATCTGGACGACATCACCCACATTGATTACCTGGAAAAGCACGCGGGCCTGCCGGAGCTGATCTGCTTGCGCTACAACCCCGGACCGTTGAAAAAAGGCAACGTCATCATCGGCCATCCCGAAGAAGCCAAATACGGTTTTACCCGAGATCAGCTTTTTGAAGGCTACCGCATCTGCCGGGACAAGGGCGTGAAGCGCTTCGGCATCCATACGATGGTGGCCTCCAACGAACTGGACCCGAATTATTTTGTCGAAACGGCGGAAATCCTCTTCAATCTGATCGTGGAAATTTCGCATGCGCTCAACATCCGGTTTGAATTCGCCAATTTAAGCGGCGGCGTGGGCATTCCCTACCGTCCCGAGCAGGAGCGCATCGATGTGCAGAAAATGACTTCCGGCATTCGTGAAAAATACGACGCGATCATCGCCGCCAACGGCTTCGCCCCGCTGAAAATTTTCACGGAGTGCGGCCGCTACATCACCGGCCCGTACGGCTATCTGGTCTCCAAAGTCCTGCACGTCAAAAACACGTACAAAAAATTCGCCGGCCTCGACGCCTGCATGGCCAACCTGATGCGCCCCGCCCTTTACGGCGCTTACCATCACATTTCCGTCGTCGGCAAGGAAAAGCGGCCCCACGATGTCCTTTACGATGTCACCGGCTCGCTTTGCGAAAACAACGACAAGTTCGCCATCGACCGGATGCTCCCCCGGCTCGCCCCCGGTGATACGGTTGTGATCCATGACGCAGGCGCGCACGGTTACGCCATGGGCTTTAACTACAACGGCAAGCTTCGCTCTGCGGAGCTTCTCCTGCGCGAAGACGGCTCCGTCGTCAAGATCCGCCGCGCCGAAACGGTGGAAGACTACCTCCGGACGCTGGATTTCAAGGGACTAAAAAGGTTCAAGGTCCAAGGTTAAAGGATCAAGGTT
>CAZGDK010000045.1:0-23011 GCA_964525155.1 uncultured Smithella sp.
AAGCAAGCGAGAATTCCTCCCACGGGCTGTTGAATTCGGTATTCATGAATTGCATAAGCGTGTGCGTATCCAGCGGCACGTCTTCTCCTACACGGCAGTTTTTTACGACAAGATCCAGTGCAGATCCGTCCACCATTTTAGTTGGCACCCTGTAGACGGCACTTGTGCCTTGCAGCCTTTGGCGCTTGCTCGAAAACCAGGGGTCTTCGTACCAGTTGGATGGTTCTAACAGTCCGGCCACGGGAAGGCCGAATTGTGTAAGGTAAATATCTCCACCGTTGCCAGTTTTTCGGTGAACATAAACCACACCCAGTACGGTGGCCAGTGTTTCGAAGGCGGCAGGACTTATATGGGATGGTAGTGGCGATGTGATAGAAGGCATTTGCGTTAGATTCCTTGATATCCCGGTTACAAAAGTAACGTTGAAAACCAGAGAATGATACAATATCTTGAAAACAACGCAAGAATAAAAATGGAATGTCTTTTTATTATTGATTTATTCAATCGTTTGCTCTAGCGTGCATGGACTATTTTACAGGATTGGAAAAGATGCAGTATTCAAAAACACAATTATCCCGCGGTTATAACAATCAGAGACTGACTATTGATCTTTCTTCCGGCAACATTGACGTCCTTCCACTGGATGCGAAGGCGCGGGATTTTTTCATCGGCGGGCGCGGGCTGGGGCTTTATTTGTTGCATGAGGCGATTACTTCGCAGACCAAAGCGTTTGATCCGGAAAATCCGCTGATTTTTTCGCCGGGGCCGCTGGGCGGTATTCCGCAGTTTCCGGGGACGGCCAAATCGATGGCCATCTCTTTGTCTCCTTTGACGCACATTCCGGGAGTGTCCAATTTCGGCGGGTATTTCGGCGCTTATCTGAAATACGCCGGTTTCGACACGCTGACGGTAACGGGCATTGCCGATAAAAACGTCATGATCATTATCGACGGCTTCAAGCATGAAGTCCGCATTATCGATGCGCCGGCCGTTGATCAGGTTTTCAATCTGGGGAAAGTTATTGTCGAGAAATTCCTGAAAGAAGGGCGCGAGAAGCGCGAAATCGCTTTTCTGACCACCGGCGTGGGAGCGGCCAACACATTGTTCGGCTGCATCAACAGCCACTATTACGACGCCACCAAACCGGTGGACGGGACCAAAGGCCTTTTCCGGACCAAGCAGGCCGGGCGCACGGGGCTGGGGTCGGTGATGTATTCCAAAAACATTACGGCGATTGTGGTGCTGGCCGAATTTCCGGTAGGCGATAATCCATACGGCGCGGCGGAGTGGGAAAAAGTGAGAAAAGCCGGAACGACGTTACATAAAGTGATCAAAGACGTTGATCCGCAATCGCTGCAGATGAGCCGCAAAGGGTCGGCGGGACTCATTTCTTTTATGAACAAGGAGGAATATCAGTCGCTGCCCGTCAACAACTTCCAGTACGGATCGCATCCGCAGGCGCCGCAGATTTGCGGCAAAACCTATGCCGAACGTCTGTTTGATCATCGCGGCAATGACGGCTGTTTTCCCGGATGCAATCTCCGCTGCAATAAAGGCGGCTGGGTGATACTGACCTCCGGCGAGTCCTGCGGACGCAAGGTCTGGGTGGACGGCCCCGAGTACGAAACCGCTGCCGGTTTTGGTTCCAATCTGGGCATCTGGCATCCGGAGTTTATTCTGGAGGCCAACTGGCATTGCGATAATTACGGGATCGATACCATCACGACCGCCACCATCATGGCGTTTATCATGGAATGCTATCAGCGCGGCTACCTGACCAAAGATGATACGAATGGCTACGCGCTGACGTGGGGAGACGAAGTCTCGGCGTTGGAATTTATTCACGACCTGGCGCATGCAAAGACCGACCTGACGCGCATGGCTGGCCAGGGCATGATCAAACTTCAGGACTGGGTGATCCGAAAGTACATGACCAGAACCGGCAAGACCGATCCGACCGGCGAACTCAAGCAGTTTGCCATGCAGACCAAAGGCCTGCCGTTTTCCCTGTACCGGACACACCGGTCTTTATCCATGCAGGCTTCTTACGCGGCGGCAAGCGATATCGGCGCGCATCACGCGGCGGCATGGCTGATCAAGATGGATCTGCTGGGGGCGTTTCCGACGTTTGAAGACAAGGCCGGAGCGCTTATCACGTTTCCTCGCGTGCGTCTGGGCAACGACAACCTCGGCCTTTGCAAGCTGCCTTGGGTGGATGTCTTCAATCCGGAATCCATGAAACGCGGTGGCAGTGATGTTCACATCAATCCCGCTTCACAGGAACTTTATGCGGAATTTTACAACGGCGTGCTGGGGACGTCTTTGACCTGGGAGCAAATATTCGAGCAGACCGACCGTGACATCAACCTGCAGCGTGTGATGAATGTGATGTCTTTCGGAGTAAAAACCTATGAGCATGACTGGGTTCCCGACCGCGCCATCGGCCCCACGGAAGACGCCCTTTATGAAATCGAAGAAAAATACAACGATCAGCAATTGGCCGCCCTCTGGAATAAACCGGTTGTTGATGTCGAAAAGATGAATACCAGTGAAAAACGCGAAGCGCTCATGAAACATCGTAAAACAGAGTTGCGAAAGCTGATCGATGTTTACTATGCGCAGCGTGAATGGACGGACAGAGGGATTCCCAAAATCGAGACGCTGCAAAAAATCGGCCTGTGGGATTTCCTGAAAGACGAAACGAAAGCGCGCATTGACCAGATAACCAGATAACTTGCCGTGACGGAAAAAATCTCGACATCCGCTATCAAAGACTGGCCGGAAGACGACCGTCCCAGAGAAAAACTGCTTTCTAAGGGCGCGACAGCTTTAAGCAATTCGGAGCTTCTGGCGATTCTGTTGCGCACCGGTGTGAAAGGGACAAGCGCCATAGAGCTTGCGCGCGGGATGATGGAAAAATTCGGCACGTTTCGCAACATGAGCCACACCGATATGCGCCAGTGGAAGGACTTCAAAGGTCTGGGGCCCGCCAAAATCGCGCAGATTCAGGCTGCCCTCGAAATCGGGCGGCGGTTTCGCGAAGTCGAAGTTCTGCCGCCCAAACAAAAAATAGCCTCCGCCGGCGACGTTGTCGGTTTTCTCATGCCGCAGATGCGCGATCTCAAAACGGAAGTTTTTAAAGTAGTCTACCTCAACAGCAACAACCGTATTATCGACACAGCCAATGCCGCGGCAGGCACGGTCAATTCGGCCATGCCCATCGTGCGGGAGATTCTTCATGCAGCGTTGCAAAAATACGCGGCGGCGATCATCTGCGCGCACAATCATCCCAGCGCCAACATTGCTCCCAGCCCGGAAGATAAAAAGTTTACGCAGGAACTGTCGGCCGCCGGAAAACTCCTGGGAATTAAAGTGCTCGATCACATCATCATCGGAGACGGTCATTATTTCAGTTTTGCCGACGAAGGGCTGATGGGGTAGATTATCTGACAATCAGGACGGGCACGCTCTTGTCGGAATGGACAACGCCATAGGAGACGCTGCCCAGGACCGTGGCGGAAAGCGCGCTTCTCCCGCGTGATCCCAGAACAATCAGATCGGCTTTGGTCCGCCCGGCTTCCTTGACGATTTCCTCCACGGGATATCCCATCTTTACGGATTCATGGAATTCAACATGGTGTTGTTCGCAAAGAATTTTGATCTCTTCGACATATTTTCGGGCGGCTTCATTTAAATAATCTTCCACTGTTTCCGGGGTTTGCCTTGTCGTTTTCGAGGCCGGGACGGACTGGGCGATGAATATACGCTTATCAATAACACTCAGGCCGATAACAGAAGCTTTTAATTGTTTGGCAAGGTCGATGGCGTAGATGGCGGCTTTTTGTGCTGTTTGTGATCCGTCTGTAGGTACAAGAATTTTTGAAATCATACATCCTCCTTTTATCCTTTAAAAATGGGTCAAGCAGTCTGTTTGGATTGTTAAAAAATTCCGTCCAGCGGTTCTGAATCATACCATAACGGCTGTTCTTATTCCATTTCAACATTGAACCCGAGACCTTTCCTGTTTCCCCTTTTATCTTGACAGAAATCCTCCGGCCTTCTATCGTTATGGCCGGGTTTTAAGCGACCCGATAAGATCATAAGCCGCCATCCTGGCGACAATAGAAAAAGGAGCGCAAACATGTCCAATAGGAGAGCGAAAAATGTCTCTGCAAATATCGTCCGCCGTGCGCAGCACAGAAGGCCGGTTTCAGATTTGATAAGAAGGTTTTGCTGTCTGATTGCATTCGGCCTGATGGCCGTTTTGCTCTGGTCTTTTCCCGCGCGGGCGGCGGAATTGACCTGTGGCCGCCTTCCCATGCTGATGGAGGCTTTCCATGACAACCATTACGCGATTAAAACCCCCACAACGGCGGTCAGAATGCAGGCCGTGGATCAGATGATCAAGCAACTGGATCCCTCGAAAACGCTTCTGTATGCGTCTGATGTGGAAAAAATTAAACCCTTTTTACTGGACGTGTTTCAGAGCGCGGAAAAAGGCAATTGCGCCTCGCTTAAGCCCGTATACGATTTGCTTGTTTTGCGGGCCCGGGAAAGTGAATCGATGGTTAAAAAGATTCTGGGTCCGAATTACCGGCCCGACAAGGGGGTGACGCTCAATATCAACGCGGACAAACGTCCCTATCCAACGACGGAGGCGGAAAAGCAGGAACTCCTGAAAAAAATTGTCCAATTTCAGATGGAAAATGCATTGCTGGCAGGCAGTGATCTGGCCCAGGCGAAAAAACAGCAGATCAAACGCTATCAGTTGCAGGCGAAGCGGATTATTGAACAAAATCCCGCACAGCTCATTACCGTCTCCGCCGAAGCGTTTGCCCGGGCCCTGGACCCTCATACCAGCTATCTCTCCCCGAAAAATCTGGAAGATTTGCAGATTCATATGCAGCTTTCCCTCGAAGGCATCGGAGCCGTTTTGTCCAATGACAACGGGTTTACCATTATCGAAGAGCTTGTTCCGGGCGGCGGCGCCGAGAAGTCGGGGCTTTTAAAACCCAAGGATAAAATCATCGCCGTAGCTCAGCAGGGGGGAAAGCCGGTTGACGTCATCGACATGGATCTGCGTGACGTGGTGGGCATGATTCGTGGTAAAAAAGGCACCCGCGTCACGCTGACGGTTCTGCGCAACGGATCGAGCAAAGATCGTTTTGACGTCATGATCGTGCGCGACAAAATCGACGTGAAGGAGCAGGAAGGAAAAATCACCTATGAGCTGCGTAATGCCGGCGGCAGACAATACCGCTTCGGCGTGATTGATCTTCCGTCGTTTTACGGAGGCGAGAGGGGCGGAAGGTCCAGTTACAAAGACGTCAAAAAACTTCTTCAAGAAGCCAGGCGGCAGCAGGTCGACGGCATCGTACTCAATCTCTCGCGAAACAGCGGAGGCCTGCTTGATGAAGCGGTGCGCATTACCGGATTGTTTATTGGCCGGGGCGGGGTTGTTGCCGTTAAGGACGGCCAGGGGCAGGTGGTGATTCACGCAAACGATACCGTCCTGTCCTGGGGCAAGAGTTCAAAATACCATATCTATCCAGCCGACGAACCACGGGATCTCTATATGGGGCCGGTCGTTGTTCTGACGAGCCGCCTGAGCGCGTCGGCCAGTGAAATTGTAGCGGGGGCGCTAAAGGATTATCGCCGCGCGGTGATTGCCGGGGCGGAACATACATACGGCAAAGGATCTGTACAGGCGCTGATGACGCTGCCATGGAATATCGGCGCGATGAAAGTGACCACGGGGGTGTACTTCCTGCCCGGCGGCAGATCGACGCAAAAAACCGGCGTTGCGGCCGACGTGCGCCTGCCAGGCTGGTTTGCTCTCGAAGACCTGGGTGAGGCGACTCTGGACTATTCACTGCCGACCCAGGCCATTGAGCCCTTCATGGTTCAGCCTGAAAAAAGCGCGCCGCGCTGGAAACCGGTGGATGATCGGCTGATTGCGGCGCTTGCGTCAAAGTCGCAAGCCCGTGTTGCAAAAGACGCAAAGTTTGCTCAAATTCTTAAAGACAACAAAGAGGCCGCCGGCAAGAAAGGCATCATCCAGCTGGATGATTATCGCAAGACGATCAAGAAGGAAAAAGGCGGCAAAGCAAACGATACGAGATCCGAACAGAAGCAAAAGGTGCAGGAACAGTATGCGCCCTATGTCAATGAAAGCGTCAATATCCTGCTCGATATGATCACGAAGACTGTAACGTAGACGAGCCGGGAGAAAAATAAACGAAAAGCGGGGATGGAATAATGATAGCGATGGACATGTCGGGTAAAGTAACGCTGATCACAGGCGCCGGAGGGGGCATTGGCGGAGACATAGCGGATGTCTTTGCCCGGGCCGGAGCAAAAGTTTATGTGGCGGACCTGGAGTCCGACAATGCCGGGGCGAAAGCCGCCCGGATTAAGGCGGAGGGGTTTTTAGCCGAAGCCGTGGGCCTTGATGTGACAAAAAAGGACGATATTGACGCGCTGATGGAAAAGATCGCCACAGACAACGGTCGGATCGACCATCTCATCAACTGCGCCGGCATCGCCTACAGCAAGCCGTATATGGAATCCACCGATGACGAGTTTCGCAAAACGCTGGAGGTGAATCTCATTGGCGTCAACAACTGCTGTCAGGCCGCCCTCAAGCACATGATGCCCCGGAAGGAAGGGAAAATTGTCAACATTCTGTCGGCGTCGTCCAGACAGGGCAGCGACTTTTACACGCATTATTCATCGTCAAAATTCGGCGCGCTGGGACTGACCCAGAGCATCGGGCTTGCCGCCGCGCGGTATAACATCAACGTCAACGGCATCTGTCCCGGACTGATTATTACAAAAATCGGCGAGAAGCAGGGCGGCGGGCTTGTTCAGCAGATGGCCCGGTATTCCGGAAAACCGGAAGAGCATCTGCAGGAGGGCCTGAGAAAGTCCATCCCCATGAGAAGGTTTCAGACCGGAGAAGACATAGGCTACATGGCCTTGTTTCTGTGTTCCGATCTGGCAAAGAACATTACCTGCCAGGCGATCAACGTCTGCGGCGGGATGCGGATGAATTAACGGTTGCACAGCTAAAGCATTTTTTGATCCACGGCGTATTTTCTTTCCGCGCGTGGCGCTGCCTGGGCGGTAAACCACGAATCCCCGGCAGGGAAAGGGATGGCTTTATGGCGTCGATAATCCGGCGATGTGTTCTCATTTCAGTCCTTTTTGCGGCGGCGTTACTCAGCGGTTGCGCCGCATCCTTCAACAGCCGGGGTTTAAATCTGGTGGCCGAGGCGAATTATACGCAGGTGGTCAGCGAATTTGAACCGCGCGACGGACAGTATGCCGTCCTTCCTTTTCAAGATTTAATCTACCTTTGCTCCGCCTACGGAGAACTTAAAAACTACAGCCGTCTTTTCCCGTGTCTGACCGCGGCGCAGGCCAAGATCGACGGGGGAGATTTTATGGCCGATGCCTGGAACCATTCGGCGACGCCGTCGCGCCTGAAAGCCATTGCGCTCATCGAACTGGGGCAGTATGAGGAGGCGATCCGCGCGGCCAAACAGGCCCAGAAAATTGTTGTCGACCATCAATTGACGCGCTTTGAAGAGGTCAAGGTTCTGGAAGTTCTGGGCATGGCCCATGCTCTGGCCGGCAAGACGGACCAGGCCATGGCCGCGGCCGATGCGCTCAAGGGATTGTATCTGGGCTATCCCTACATGCTGGTTCAGGATGACCGCAACATCGGGCTTGCCAAAATTTATCTTCTCCTTAAAAAATATCAAGATGCCATTAACGTCGTTTCCTACAAGTTTGAAGATTCCAGTTCATTTTTGAAATCGTTTGCCGGCTGGGATGTTTTCGTCAACAACAAACTGTCGTTTGAATTCATAAAAAACAAAAGCCTGCTGGAGGTGGGGCGCATGTCTGAAGCCAAGCCGGGCTACGACGCGCTTCTGGCGTATCCGCATATACAGGACCGCGGCGAAATGCACTGGATTCTTCTTTATGACCGGGGGCGGATGGCCGAGAAGGAAGGCCGTATCCGGGAGGCCATCGGTTTTTACGAAAAAGCGGTGGAGGTCATCGAAAAGCACCGCTCCACGATCAACGTCGAAGCCGGCAAAATCGGGTTTGTCGGCGATAAGCAGGCCGTTTATCACAACCTTATCCGTGCGCTATACGCCGACCGGCAATACACCCGGGCGTTTGAGTATGTGGAGCGCTCCAAGTCCCGCGCGCTGGTGGACCTTCTGGCGGGCAAACGGGATTTTGCCGTCAAAACGACCGGGAACCCCGAAGAGGCGCTAAACAGTCTGGCGCTGCAGGAGAAATCGGAAGAAGAAATTCTGGCGCAGGACTTCAAAACAGACAAAGCCCGGAGCCGCAGCATTGCCGTGAAGGCTCGCGAAAACTTGCGGCGCGACGCGCCGGAGTTGGCCTCGCTTGTTGCGGTCGCGGCGACGCCCGTGGCGGAGATTCAGTCCCTTCTGGCAAGACCAGAAACTCTGGTGGAATATTATTACAGCGGCGATGACATGTATGCCTTTGTCCTTTCGGCCGGCGGCCTGCAAAGCGTCCGGCTTCATACGGCGGGGCTTTCCGCGGAGGTGGCCGCTTTCCGTGCGGCGCTGGAAAATCCCCGGTCGAAAAACATGCAGACGTCGGCAGGCAGGCTTTACGTAAGACTTATCAAACCTCTGGAAGGCGCCATTGCCGGGCGGGATCTGGTGATTGTTCCTCATGGCTTGCTGCATTATCTTCCCTTTAACGCCCTGCACGACGGAAGGCGGTTTCTGATTGACCGCTTCAGGATCCGGATGCTCCCCAGCGCCAGCGTCATGCGGTATCTGGCGGACAAGAAAAGCGGCGCGCCGGGCGGCATCCTGGCGTTGGGCAATCCGGATTTGCGAAATCCCGAGCATGACTTGGCGTTTGCCCAGAAAGAGGCTCTGGAGGTGGCGAAAATCTGGCCCGGCTCGAAAGTGTATGTGCGCCGGGCGGCGACGGAGGAGGCCTTCTATCAGAACGCGTCCGGATTCAACATGATTCACTTTGCCACGCACGGCCGTTTTTCACCGGAGGCCCCCCTGCAATCGGCGCTCCTGCTGGCGCCGGACGCCAGGTCCAGCGGACTTCTGACGGTGGACAAACTATACTCCATTCAGATCGGCGCTTCCCTGGTAACGCTGAGCGCCTGTGAAACGGGGTTGAGCCTGGTTGCCAAGGGCGATGATCTGGTGGGACTGACAAGAGGGTTTCTGTACGCCGGGGCGCGCTCCGTGGTCGCCAGCCTCTGGAAGGTGGATGATCTGGCAACGGCCCATCTGATGATGAAATTTTACCGGGGCCTGCAGAAAACCGACAAACTCGAAGCGTTGCGCGACGCCCAGCTGGACACGCGCAAAAAATATCCTCATCCCTACTACTGGGCGTCATTTCAACTGACCGGCAGCGCAAAATAATTCGGCGCGGCGTTGTGCCGCAAAAGGAGATGGTGATGGAATTAAACACCGCGCGGTTGCAGACAGGGGAGGTTCAGCATGGAAGATGACGTTGTTCTGGAATTCATGGATGGACGACGCGAAGAAGCGCAGTTGATGCGTCCCTTCCAGCCCACGGATAAATGGATTCGGGTCAGATTTGCCGCAAGCGGCCAGACGCAGCTTTTATCCCTTTCCAAAATCTGCTGTGTCCTGATGAGTCCGCAGGTTCATCCCAAGGATTTTCCCGTAAATGAACAGTCCCGGGAAGAGGTTGTCACGGTTACGGGGAAGCGTTTTCATGTGGCCACGTTAAATAATGAAAAGCTGGAAGGCGGATTTTATGCCCTGCTGAGGGATACCCAGGATTTCCGAGACGTCATTTTTTTTACGATCCACGGCGTCAAATCCCGCGAGAAAGAAAATCCGATTGGAGAAATTCTCGAAGAAGAAGGGCATGTAACTAAAGAGTCCATCGATAAGGCCCTGGAGCGGCAGCAGATGCTCCGCGATCGACGGATTGGAGAAATTCTTGCCGAACAGCAGAATTTGCCTCATCGGACCATTGAGAGCGCCATTGACGATGTCGACAGGAGCAGACAGGCGCCCCTCCGGATGAAGGTCGGGGATATTCTGATTGAAGCGGGTCTTGTGACGAAGGAGCAGGTGGACAAGGCGCTCGCAAAGCAAGGGCACGATAAAAAGAAAAAAATCGGGAGACTGCTGATTGATGACGGCGCCATTACCGAAGATCAGCTGCTCATGGCGCTGGCGGCAAAGTTTCGGCTGCCTTTTGTGGATCTGGACACAAGGCTTCCCACCCACGAGGCGCTGGCCTGCCTCCCGATTGACGTCGTTTACGCGTTGCAGGTGCTGCCTTTGGATGACAACGGGAAGCGCATTGTCGTGGCCACCTCGGAACCGACGGATTACAACATTCCCGATTCGCTCAGGTTCTGCAGCAAGCGCCGTATTGAACTGGTCATCGCGAAAGCCGATCAGATCGCAAGCGCCCTTCTGAAATATTATCCCAAGGAAACGCCCAAAAAAGAGTACGGTCTGGAAGAACTGATCAATGATATTTCCGAAGAGCAGTTGATCATCGAGGAAGAGCAGGAGATAGAAGATGTCAGTGAATCGGATTCTCAGATTGTCACGCTCGTGCACAAAATCCTCATGGACGGCTATATGAAGAAGGCCTCGGATATTCATTTTGAACCCGGAGAACGGGACCGCCCGCTTCAGATACGATACCGCATTGACGGCGTCTGCAAAGTGGTTCAGAAAATTCCGGCGGTTTTTAAAAGGGCCATCATATCGAGAATCAAAATCATGTCTAATCTGGATATCGCGGAGCGGCGGAAACCCCAGAGCGGCAAGATCATGATGTGGCATCACAGAAGACCGATTGAGTTTCGGGTAGAGGTCACGCCGACCATCGGCGGTAAGGAAGACGCCGTCTTGCGGATTCTGACCTCTTCAAAACCACCGATGCCTCTCGAGGACATGCTGTTTTCACAATCCAATCTCGAAGGTTTAAAAAGCATCCTGAAGCAACCGTACGGGTTGATTCTCTGTGTCGGCCCCACCGGTTCGGGTAAAACCACAACCCTGCATTCGGCGCTGAAACACCTGAATACGCCGGAAGTGAAGATATGGACCATCGAGGATCCCGTTGAAATCACGCAGGAGGGCTTAAGGCAGGTCCAGGTAAACGCCAAAATCGGTCTGACCTTTGCGGAAGCCCTTCGTTCGTTTTTGCGCTCCGATCCCGATGTCATCATGATTGGTGAAATGAGGGATTCGGAAACGGCAAAAACAGCCATCGAAGCGTCTCTCACAGGCCACCTGGTTCTCAGCACGCTTCATACGAACACGGCGCCGGAAACGGCGGTCCGCTTGATTGATATGGGTATGGACCCCTTTAATTTTGCCGACGCCCTGCTGGGGATTATCTCGCAGCGGCTTGTCCGCCGCCTGTGCGAAAAATGCAGGCAGTCGTATCATCCCGATGAAAAAGAGTATGATGATCTGGTGCGTATTTATGACGCCCCGTGGTTTGATCAGCATGGCGGAATCAGTTATTCCCCGGACCTCAGGCTGATGAAAAGGGTCGGTTGTGAATCCTGCAATGGCAGCGGTTTCAGCGGCCGCGTGGCCATACACGAATTTTTGCAAAGCAACGATGAAATCAAAAGAGCCATTCAACATAAAGTGTCCGCGGAAGAATTAAAAATGATGGCAATGAGCAACGGGATGCGAACCCTCATCATGGACGGCATTCATAAGGTCTTCCAGGGCATAACAGATATTGAAGAAGTGTTGCAGGTCTGCCGGTATCAGCGAAAATAAAAAAACGTTCTCAGTAAGTCGCCGTGCCATACCTGTTATTAACGGTCTCATAATTAAACCTACATGCGTCATGCCGGACTTGATCCGGCATCCAGGAATATTTGAACTGGTTCCCGGCCTTCGCCGGGAAGACGGCGGAAAAAGAAGCGTTTGGCATGTAAATACTATTACGAGACCGTTAATAATAAAGAGACGGTGCCGGAATCGTGAAAAGGGATCATTCCCGCGAACAGACTCTGTCTCAATAGCGTCAAGTCGTCATTCCCGCGCAGGCGGAAATCCAGAACACTTTAATATTCCTATTGTCCGGTTCAGAAATCCTTGAACTCGTTATTTCCTTCATTTCCGAAGGGAATAACGTCTTCCGGCCGTTTCTGGCGCGGCGCCGCAGAACCTTTAGCCGGTTTTTTTGTGACGGCCGGCAGGGCTTTGACGGCCTCCTTGCCGGATGGCCTGGCAACCGTGGCTGTTGTCCGTTTCGGCAAATGTTGCCTCAAAGAGGACGGCGTCTTTCTTGACGTGTCGTCTTTTCCCCTGATGATGACCACCAGACGCCCGACAATGCCCTTGATCTGCTCGGACTGGGCGTTCATCTCCTCCGCTGCGCTGGCGGATTCTTCAGCCGTAGAGACATTTTCCTGGGTGACCCGGTCCAGATCGACGACGGCCTTGTTGATCTGTGAAATGCCCTGGGCCTGTTCGCCCGACGCGGCGGCAATCTCTTTCACCAGGTCTTCAACCTTCCTGGCAATCTCCACGTTTTCCGCAAACGCCTTTTGTGTCAGTTCGGTCAGATCGCTGCTTTCCTTCACAACGGAAATTGTGTTTTCAATGAGCGTCGCCGTATTCTTTGCGGCTTCGGCCGAGCGCTGGGCGAGGTTGCGAACCTCGTCGGCGACAACGGCAAATCCCGCCCCCGCTTCTCCGGCGCGGGCCGCTTCGACGGCAGCATTCAAGGCCAGGAGGTTGGTCTGGAAAGCGATTTCGTCGATGGTCTTGATAATTTTTCCGGTTTCTTCACTTGTCTGGGTCACCTTCCGGATGGCCTCGGCCATGTTATTCATGTGTTCGTTAACTTTGGTCACGATGGATTGGGTTTCGGCCATGAGTATTTTGGCCTGATTGGCGTTGTTGGCGTTGCCCGTGGTCATGGCGGTCATCTCTTCGAGTGACGAGGATGTTTCTTCAATAGCTGACGCCTGGGAAGACGCCCCCGACGCCAGGGTTTCGGTTGCCTTGGATACCAGCTGCGCCGCGGCATTCATTTCACCGGTCGATTCCATCAGATCGTTGGAAATCTGTGAAATCTGCGAAATTAATTTTTTTCCGACGAGAATGAAATTGGCAATCATGGCCAGCATGCCAATAAAAACCAGAAATTTGGGCCATACGGCTTCGGTTCCCACCATCCGGCCGGCAATGTAGCCCGCCAGAATAACGATGATCATGCCGGGCGCAAGCCAGGCAAACAGTTTGACGGTGATTGTTTTTCCCAGAAAAAATCTGAGAACACCTGCCACAATGGCCGCAGCTACGGTATAAGTTAAAAATTTAACAATGCATTCAAGAAAAAGGTCCATGATATTCTCCTTTGCATAAAATATCGGCATGATAGATCAAATCTTAAATAGACTGTGAATATTTCCTTCCAGATGCCGCCTTCAGGGTGTGGGGTGTACCCGAAAAAAAGAATGGTGTATAATAAGGCCAATTTTTTCAAGGAGGGCAGGACATGAAACGACCCGCATCCCTGGTCGCGGCCATTTTGTTTTTCCTGATGGCGATAGGCCAACTGCTGCGCTTCGTTCTGGATCTGGATGTCGTCGCGGCCGGCAAGGAAATTCCGGCGTGGTTCAGCGCCGTTGCCGCATGGCTTTTGGCGCTTCTGGGCATCTGGCTTTTGGCGGAACGAAAACGGAAATAAAGACGATAGCGCGGAGGATCAGCAAGCCTGGTCAGACGACGTTTCGCCCGTGTCATCCTCTGCAAAATACTCATTGACAATTAAAAATGTCGGTTCCTATACTTCCCCCTGTTTTCAATCAGAATTATTTGGCTTTACAAACCGTATAACGTGTATCCAAACATTAAAGGAGGGCTGTGCAATGAATATCGGCGATCTTCTAGGAGCAATGGTTCAATCAGGCATGTCGTCTTCTTCCGGCGACCGGATGAAAAATTCTCTGGGTGGCGGCAACGTACTGGACAGTTTGGGCAGCATGCTGGGAGGCGCTTCCGGGCAGACCGGCGGCGGGGGCATTGTGGACGTGCTTTCGAGCGCACTGGGGGGTAAAACCGGCAGCGGCGGAGGCGGTCTGGGAGACCTGCTTTCGAGCGCGCTGGGTGGCGGCAGGGCAGGCGCGGGCGCGGGTGCACCCGGCGCGGGCGGCGGCATTGGCGACCTTCTCTCCGGCATGCTGGGAGACGCGGGGAAAGCTGTCGGCGGCAATAATAATCTGGCCATAGGCGGCCTCGGAGCGCTCATTGGATCGCTTCTGGGCGGCGGCGGAAAATCACTGGGAGGAGCCCTGGGCGGCGGCCTGATGGCTCTTCTGGGAACACTGGCTTTTAATGCGCTCAAAGGCGGCGGCCAGGCCCAACCGCAGATTCCGGCGGGGCTGCTGGAACCGCAGACGCAGGCCGAACAAAAACAGCTCGAACACAGTTCAGAGCTGGTGCTGCGGGCCATGATCAACGCCGCCAAGGCGGACGGTCAAATAGATCAAAATGAAGCCAACCGTCTGGTAGGCAAATTCAAGGAAGCCGGAATTGACCCGGAAGGTCAGCGCTACATGATGACGCAACTTACTCAGCCGATGGAAACGGAGGCCCTGGTGGCCGCGGCGAAAGGGCAGCCGGAGCTGGCGGCTCAGATGTACGCCGCGTCGCTTCTGGCCATTGAGGTGGATACCCAGGCGGAGAAAGATTATCTCAATGAACTGGCCGCGGGTCTTGGTTTGGCGCCCCAGGTTACCTCGCGCATTCAGCAGCTGGTCGGGATGCAGCCTGCGTAAACAAGCGCCTTGTTCCTGAAGTAAAAAAATGCAGCCTTGCGGGCAAGGCTGCATTTTTCATTTTATACGGACCTGTTTTTTAAGCGGCGGGTTATTCCGTCTGCAGCGCCTTGATAAATGAATCGGCCTGGGCGATGGCCGTTTCCATTTCTTTCACCAGTTTATCCACGTTGGTCTGAACGCTGGCCACTTCGCTTGACAGGCCGGCTATGGCCCGGGCGTTGAGGTTGTGTTTCATGAATAAAACCTGATCGCGAAGTGGGGTCAACGCCGGTTCCAGCTTGGTTTCGGCTTTCTTCATCGCCTTGATCAATTCGGCGTATTTCTTCCGGGTGGCGTCGTATTTGGCCTGGCTTGAGCGGCGCAGCGCGTCGTTTGAGTACTGCTTGATTTCGGCTCGCCATTCGTCAAAGAGCGCTTCGGAGACATCTTCGACGGAGCTGATGCGGTCGCGCACTTCTGCGGCTTTGGATTCGCTCTTCTTCAGCGTGGTGTTGAGTTTGTTGTATTCCTTCTCCAGATCGCCGCCCTTGAATTGCACGACGCTCTTAAACTGTTCCATGGCGGTGACAAACTGCTCTTTGGTTTCGTTTTGCGTGTCGCGCGCCGCTTTAACGCGGTCCACCATAATGTCGCGTTTATGGATGCCTACTTTTTCCATGGTTCCGTAGTAAACACTGCTGCATGCGGCAAGCGTCAAAACAAGCCCCGCAACGACAAGAAGTTTCATTTTCATGTGCGTCTCCTTTTTTTCATCAGATGCGATATGCCTATCAGATGTGCTTTTCGATCCAGGCGTGAATATCTTCAATGACCGTATCCTTTTCCGGTTCGTTTAAAATTTCATGATACAGGCCGTCGTAAATCTTCAGCGTCTTATCCTGCGATCCCATGCGCTCATAAAACTGTTTGGAAGAATCGGGCGCGACAATCTGGTCGGCGCCGCCGTGCAGGATCAGGCAGGGATAGGTATAAGAGGGGGTGTTGTCCATCAGCCAGCGTGCGCCGCGGATCAGGACTTCGCTCATCAGCCAGGTGGTGAATTCCTTGAGGTTGAGCGGATCGTTGACATACGATTCCACAATTTTTGGATCGCGCGACACCTGGGCGGAAAGGGCGTTTGCGATTGGATCACGTGCATTGGCGCTTAAATCCAAGCCTTCCAGACCGGCCAGAAGAGGCTGAATCATGGAGGCCGCGCCGGAGAGCACCTGGCCTGCCAGACGTCCGGGATATTTCACGCCGTAGACGGCCGCGATAAATCCGCCCATGGAATGCCCCATCATGAAGAGGGGCAGTTGCGGATTTTGGGTTTTGGCCATTTCCGCAATTTGAGCGGCGTCTTCAATCAATTCATTGAAGTCCTTGACGTAGCCCCGGTCGCCGCCCGATTTGCCATGCCCCCGGTTGTCAAAACGATAGACTGTGTAACCGAAGCCGTTGAGTTTTGCGGCAACGTAATCATAGCGCCCCGAATGTTCGCAAAGCCCGTGCGCGATGACAACGGCCGCCCTGGGATTTTCCGGAATATTCCGTGAGACATAAAGATCAACGCCGTCTTTTGCCGCAACCTTTGCTTCCTGAAATTTAATCTGCATAAAATACCTCCCAGATGTTTTTTAGCCCGGATAAGGCGTCAAGAATATCCGTTTTTTATCATCCACCATTCACCATTCACCATTCACCATCAACGAATTACCAAGGATCGACAAACGTATGAGCCGCCTCGCCCGGATTGCGCGCGGGGGCGGATTTCAGGCCCTGAATAATCCATTTGCGGGTGTCGGCCGGATCGATCACGGCATCGATTTCCAGATAAGCGGCCATGTTAATGGCTTTCCCCTGTTCGTAGAGTTTGGCAACCAGCTTATTGTAAAGCGCCTCGCGTTTTTCCGGGTCGGTTTCGGCGGCCAGTTCCTTGCGGAAGCCGGCTTTGACCGCGCCTTCCAGACCCATCGCGCCGAATTCGCCCGTCGGCCAGGCCACGCTGAAGAAGGATTCATGGAATCCGCCCTTGGCCATCGCCATGACGCCCAGCCCGTAGCCGCGCCGCAGAATCACGGAAAAGTAGGGAACGGTGAGGTGCGATCCGACGACGAACATGCGGCAGACATGGCGCACCTGTGCGCGTTTTTCGATGTCAGGTCCGACCATGAAGCCCGGCGTGTCGCAAAGCGAAAGAACCGGCAGACCGTGTGCATTGCAAAGCATCATAAGCTTTGCGGCCTTGTCCGCGCCTTCGGCTTCAATGGCTCCTGCCATATGCATGGAGTTGTTTGCCATCACGCCGAAGGGCCGGCCTTCGATGCGGAGCAGTCCCGTTACCATGCCGGGTCCGAATTTGGGGCGCAGCTCCAGAAAAGAATCCGTGTCGGCCAGGGCCTTGATGACGTTGCGCACGTTGTAGGCGCGTTTGCGGCTCTCCGGAATGACGTCGCGCAGCTTCAGCGGATCGCCCGCCGTCCATGCCGGGGTCGCGCCCTGGAAATAGGAAAGATACTTTTTTGCTACGGCCACCGCCTCGACATCATCGGCCACTTCAATATCGACCACGCCGTTGGCTGTCTGCACATCCATGGGGCCAACTTCTTCGGCTTTAAAGACGCCCAGGCCCCCGCCTTCAATCATGACCGGGCCGCCCATGCCGATATTGGAATTCTTCGCCGCAATAATGACGTCGCAGCAGCCCAGAAGCGCGGCGTTTCCCGCAAAGCAGGGGCCGGAGACAACACCGACGACAGGCACATGCCCGCTCAGTCTGGCAAACGAGCCGAATGTTCCCAGATCAAGCCCCGCCACCACAACGCCGGAGGCGTCCACGTCGCCGGGTCTCCCGCCGCCACCTTCCCCGAAAAACACAAGCGGCAGTTTCTGCTCATGACAGAGTTTCAGCATGCGATCGATTTTCTTGTGGTTGAAAAATCCTTGCGTGCCGGCAAGCACCGTGTAGTCGTAAGCCAGCACCATTGCGCGCGCCTTGTTTTCAGGAAAAATCGAGCCGTTTATGGCCGCAATGCCCGCGAGCATGCCGTCTGCGGGGGTTTTTTCAATCAGGTCGTCGACCGACCGCCTTTTGCGCTGAGCGGCAATGGCCAGAGCCCCGTATTCGATGAAGCTGCCGGGATCGCACAGATCGTCCACATTGGCGCGCGCGGTGCGCTGGTTTTTTTGACGTCTTTTTTCAACCGCATCGGGGCGGTTTTCATCCAGGCCAAAGGCCCGCCGCTTGAGCAGTTCCGTAAACTCCGGACGCAGAGGCTTTTCCGCGTTTTTTTCTGTTTCCGTTTGTTTTGAATTGTCTTTTTGCATATATTGAACACGCTCCTGTTGAATGCGAATGAGGTACACGCATTCTTACAATAAACCGGAACGTATATCAAGACATTGACGGCTTTTTAAAAGATGTTTATCCCCCGCAAACGGGCCGGATGTCTGAAAAATAATTGAGAAAAATTAAGATCAACAGTGTATAATCGTCCATCATTTAATCTGTTCGCGTGGAGGATCACGATGAAAAAGGTCAGAGTATTCCCGCTGCTGTTCACGTGCCTTTTGTTAGCCGTTTGCGCCGCAGGGGCTGTTTCCGATCCACAGGATAGAAAAGGCGGCAAAGATCATCCTGTCTTCACCCGCATGCCCGATTTTTATATCGATCGTTACGAAGCCAAAAAATTCGATTCTTATGTCTTCCGGGAAAAACGCAGAACCTTTGCCGTGGAGGGGCGCTTCTACAGAATCAGTTACTGCATGAAAAGCGGATCTCCGCCGCCGGGTGACGCCCAGATTCTGCGCACGTATACCAATGCCGCAATCCAGGCCGGAGGAGTGGTGACAGCGGCGGATGACAAGGACGCCTTTTTTAAAGTTTCCAGGGCCGGCATGGAAACCTGGGTGCATGTTCACCCCTGGGGAAGAGGAAAGTGCTACAGTTTGACGATTGTGGAGCGGCAGGCGCCTCTGCCGGATGCCTCGGCCGATGCCGGACAGATGCTCCGGGATATTCAGACGACGGGAAAAACGGCGCTCTACGGCATTTATTTTGACTCGGAAAGGGCCGGAGGAATCAAACCGGAGTCGGAGCCGACGCTTCGGGAGATTGCAAAATTCTTAAGGGAAAATCCTTCCGTGAAAGTCTATGTGGTCGGCCATACGGACTCTTCGGGGGATATTCTGCACAATCAGAAAATTTCGGAAGCCAGGGCGCAGGCGGTGGTCATGGAACTTATCGCCAAATACCATATCGCGGAGAACCGCCTCAAAGGTTTCGGCGCAGGGCCGCTGTCTCCTGTGGCATCCAATGCCACAAACGACGGCAGGGCCAGAAACCGCCGGGTGGAACTGGTGGAACAGTAATTTAAAATCCCACAGGCAGACCCTGGCGGGTCCTGTCTGTGGGATTGATGCTTCCTGAATTATTTCAGTAAAAAATCAAATGGCCTCGATGGTGGAGGTCGGTTTGGTTGTGATGTTGTACGTGACGCTCACGACTTCCGGAATATCTTTCGTGATCTTCGCGGCGATTTTTTCCAGGACGTCAAAGGGCAGCCTCGTCGGTTTGGCCGTTCTGGCATCAATGCTGTCCCAGCAGCGCAGTTCAATCTGATTGCCGAACACGCGCTTGCCGTTTCTCATGCCGGTGACGCGGTCTTCATGCAGAATGGCCAGATACTGAAAGGCCTTGACGTCTTTGAGCGCGATTTCGGTGATGGCGGTTGCTTTTCGAACCAGCGCGACCCGGGCGGGCGTGACTTCGCCGATCACGCGGGCGGCCAGCGCCGGCCCCGGGAAGGGAATCCGGTCAAACATGGCAACCGGCAGGCCCAGGCCGGCTCCGGCTTTGCGCACGCCGTCCTTGCGCAGTTCAATGAGCGGTTCCAGAATTTTGTAGCCGAACGCTTTTTGCGGGTCGATGCCCAGCTGCTCAAAAACATTGTGCTGCCGTTTGATGCCCGCCACCGTTTCATCCACGTCGGTGAGGATGGTGCCCTGCAAAAGGTATTTCGCCTTGCTCTTCACCACGAGTTTGCCGAAAATGTTTTTGTAGAAGGTCTGCGTGATGGCTTCGCGTTTTTCTTCCGGATCGGCAAGCCCCTTGAGCGCGGCAAAGAAGGCTTTGGAGGCGTCGAGGACTTCAACCTCGATGCCCAGTTTTTTGAAAGCGGCCGCCACTTTGTCCGGTTCGCCCTCGCGCATGATGCCGTTGTCGATAAAATAGGTTTTCAGCCGTTTGCCCAGCGCCTTGTGCCCCAGCGCGGTGACGACAGATGAATCCACCCCGCCGGACAGGGCATTGATGGCGAGGCCCTCGCCTACGGCCTCGCGGATGGCGAGAACTTTATCGTTGATAAATTTTTCCACATTCATGGTTGCGGCTTTGATCTCTTTGATTTTCATGATGGATGGCTCCTTTTCGGTTCGGTAGTCGACTGGCCTTGCTTTAAACGAAAATGTCCGTCTTTTCAAGAAATAAGAACGCGCCGGACAAAAAGGAACAAAATTTTATACAAATTTGAATATTTCAATTGTAAAACCGGCCCGTTCGTTTTAAAACACGCAGGCCTTCACCGAAAGGTCACATCAAAATAACTAATTGCACTGAAAGGAGACATTTCATGGAACCCATCAAAATCATGCCCTGCCTGGATATGAAAAACGGCCGTGTCGTCAAGGGTGTTCACTTTGTCGATATCAAGGATGCGGGCGACCCGGTGGAAAACGCCGCGTTTTATCAGGCCGAAGGCGCGGACGAACTGGCCATGCTGGATATCGCGGCCACGCTGGAAAACCGCAAGACCCGACTGGAATGGGTGAAAAAAGTATCATCCGTTATCACCATTCCGCTGACGGTTGGCGGCGGCATTGGCTCTCTGGAAGACATCGAGATGGTGCTGGCGGCGGGGGCGGCCAACGTTTCCATGAACAGCGCGGCGGTAAAAAATCCGGATCTGGTGCGGCAGGCGGCAAACAAATTCGGCAAGGATAAAATCACGGTGGCCATTGACGCCAGAAGAAATCCGGCCATGCCCTCCGGTTTTGAACTGGTCGTCTCCGGCGGCACGCTACCGATTGCCAAAGACGCCGTAGAGTGGGCCAGGCAGTGCCAGGAACTGGGCGCGGGCGTGATTTTGCCCACCAGCATGGACGGCGACGGCACCAAGGCCGGCTACGATATTCCCTTTACACGAGCCATTTCGTCCGCCGTTACGCTTCCGGTTGTGGCTTCCGGCGGCGCGGGCAAACTCGAAGACTTCTATGACGTGGTGGTGAAAGGCGGCGCCAGCGTATTGCTGGCCGCTTCGGTTTTTCATTTCCGGATGATCAAGATTCGGGAGCTCAAGCAGTACCTGAAAGACAAGGGGCTGATGGTTGCCGGAATGTAATAAAAACCTGCGGCAACGGTCGCCGCGCCAGGAAAGGCCGCGACCGTTGTCCAAAGGATTAAATTTGACCTTCGGCCACCAGAATGATGCCGTCTTTTTCCCATAAAATTCTCCTGTCGCTATTCCATTGAAAACATGATAAAAAGCGAATCATTATTAAACATTTAAGTGTGCCGGAGCAATAATGTGAGCAGGTTAGCCGATCTGATTTTCTTCCGCAACCATCGTCTTTGTCCGCGCTGGTTGTGTTTCACATTTGACAATCCCGTCCGCAGATGGATTCAGAATCCGGACCGCATTATCGCGCCCTATGTCCGGCAAGGAGATCTCGTGCTTGATATCGGACCCGGCCTCGGTTATTTTACGATTGCCATGGCGAAACAGGTTGGCGAAAAAGGGCGGGTGATTGCGGCGGACCTTCAGGAGTCCATGCTCAAGGGCATTGCCGCAAGAGCCAGGAAAGAAGGCGTGGAAGACCGGATTATCCTGCGGCTTTCCTGCGCCAATTCGATTAATGTCGGCGGGCCGTTTGATTTTATTCTGGCCTTTTGGATGCTCCATGAAGTGCCGAACATTGATTGGTTTATAGCGCAACTGGCCAATGTTTCGAAAAAAGGGGGCAAGATTCTGATCGCCGAGCCCCGGCTGCATGTGTCACAAAGTCATTTTCTTTCCATCATGGATGCCGCAAGGCAGTCAGGATTGGTTCTTCTGGAACAGCCCGCCATCCCCCTGAGTTTGTCCGCGTTATTTTCCAAAAAGTAAAAAAGGCCAATTTTTTTGCAGGGCTTAATTATATCGCTTTGTTGACCGATATAATGGAAGACTTTTTAAAATTATTGGAAACAGGTTGGCATCGCATGATGAAAAAATACATTGATTATTTTGTTCCTGACAACATGCGCGTCAATGCGGATGAGTATCGTCGCGCCTTTCAGCTGACCGCATTTACGCAATTGTCTTTTTTGTTTTTTATTCCGAATTTCGTCAAGTGGTATAAGATGGGTCATGCGAATATGGCGCTCAGCATCTTTTGCGTCATGGTCTGTGTTTCCTGCATCGCCCCTTTTGTTCTGAAGTTCAGCCGATCGCTCACGATCATGGGAAATTTCATCTTTGCGGCCCTGTTCTGGCATTTTTCAGTCTTGCCCGCCGTCACCGGCGGCATCCTTTCCTCCTCGCTTGCGTGGAACATCGTGCTTCCGATTTTTGTATCGACGTTTCTGGGATTTGGAAGCTTCGTGTTTTGGGCCGCGTTTATGTTTTTTGAGATTATCGCCTTTCTGTTCATTCACATGGCGGGATATGCCCTGCCAACCCTTTCCATGACGCCCGCACAAATGATTCAGGCGCAAATATCCAATGTTTTGGGACCCTATTTAACGATGGTTGTTGCGCTGGTTTTCGGCAACTGGGGGTTGAAAAAAGCCCTGGCGGCGCAAAAAGAAGCGGCTGCTGCCAGCGCCATGGCGGAAAGAGAACAGGCGACGCTTCGGAAAAAGTCCGACACATTGGCTAAAAGGCTAGAGTCCATTTTTGTCGAGGTGAGCCGTCATACGGAAAATCTGACGGAAAATGTGATGGAGAATATGTCGGCGTTGACCCGGGAGTCCGCTCAAAATGCGATTGCCGCAAATGATATGATCGGGCAGACAGGCGATGTGGTTTCAAAGACCAACGCATCCATGAAAGCGCTGACCTTGCAAATGACGGATATTACGCGCACCAGCGAAGAAACCTATAAAATCAGGTTCATCCGACTAAAGCGTACTTTGCCTCATGAATGGCCATGATTTTCAGT
>CAZGDK010000046.1:0-9703 GCA_964525155.1 uncultured Smithella sp.
CAGGAAATAATCCAGTGGATGTTTCCAAAGAACGCCTGTCTGCCATCAGGCGGCAGCTTGATGCCGAGCTCAAACCCGTCCTGCGCACCCTGGACTACGCTGCGTTTGATCTTGAACAGGCATTCCAGGTTGTAATTGATGTGACAAACCGATTGGAACAATCGCCCGTTGCGAAGTAATCATGGTCGTGATAGCTGTACGACATTATTTTAACTTCTACCAATACCGGAGTCTGTTTCATGAGTAAGCGAAGTTCCACGGAAAACAAAGAAGATATCGACGTGTTGGACACGATGATTGAGGAGATTACTGTTGACGCATATGGTCAAGATGAGCAGTTCTGGGCTTTTCGACAGGCCTTTGAAGACCATGCCGAACTGCCGGCCGATGGATTTATTATCGGTGAACCGGTTTTGGTAATCGAGATTGATTACGACGGCAATGAACGACGCGGGTTGATTGCAAGATGCCGCCGCGAAAACGGCGCCGAATATGTGGTTGCGGCCACAGACATCGTTTTTCCTAAGGCGTCAGCAGGCGCAAGGCACATCGCTGCCTACCGAAAGTGGCTCAACCTCGATCCTTACCCGACTAATATACAGAAACCTTCTCAACGCGCGAGGCAGCACAAGGCAACTGCCGATGATATCAATCCAGACAAACCGGTCGAACTGGTCGTCCTTTCGGTCAAGGAACGAGCCGCACGATGTCGTTTATTGGGAAGCGAACGGGGCATCACGCTACGCGCGAGTGGCCTTTGGAGCATAGCACCAGGAGTGATTGTAACGGTCATTCCGCAAAAAAACTGGCGTTATGCCGGTCATCCGTATCTCTCTGGAGAGATGCTATCGACCCGAATCGACGTGCATGCCCTCAATCTGACGCCACTAAAGCTTGAGGATATGGGCATGTGGGATCCCGAGGAAGAATACTGG
The DNA here is from genome assembly GCA_964525155.1 of uncultured Smithella sp. GTDB lineage: Bacteria > Desulfobacterota > Syntrophia > Syntrophales > Smithellaceae > UBA8904. Next base: position 936 of record CAZGDK010000046.1, read on the forward strand.
GGAGAAGAAGACGACCCAGTCGAGGAATGGGCCAAACCCATCATCGCGCATGGGGTTCGCCCCATGTTTGAAATGGAGCAGGTGCTGCCGGGCGCGGATCCTGACGATCCGTTTGAAGATCCAATTACGCGGTCCAACGATCTCAAAGATGCCGGCAAAAGAACAGAAGCAGTCAGGCTTTTGATGGAGTTGTGCCATGCGGACCTGCGCTGCCTGGATGCTCATTCGCATCTAGGCAATTTTGCCTTTGAGCACATGCCGCAACATGCTATTCAGCATTACGAAATCGGCCTGCGCATCGGCCAACTCTCCCTTGGTGATAACTTTAATGGTGTGCTGCCGTGGGGCCTTATTGACAACCGCCCGTTTCTGCGCTGTATGCAAGGCTATGGGTTATGCCTCTGGCGGCTTGGACGCTTTGACGAAGCACAGCATGTTTTCCATCAGATGCTGTGGCTGAATCCTTCAGACAATCAGGGCATAAGGTTTCTCGTTGATGAAATTAAATCTAAAAAAGCCTGGAAGAATCGTGAACGATAAAAGATCATAATATTTCGTATCTATATGATGTCCTTGGATGATTTGCTCTCAATGGCGTCATAAGAAACGTGAAATTGTGCCCTAAAAAGTTTTGCTGAGCGTACCGCTTGGGGAGCCAAAATAAGAAAACCCGCCCTGTTATGAAGGCGGGTTTTTTTATAAACAACTTAATTTGGGATCCACATTATTCAAAGTAAGTCAACCGGCAATTACTATTGTGGTTATCCTACCTACGTTGAGCGTCGCTTACAAAAGCACAATAATCCCTAATATCGTCTTTCAAAAACGACAAAACGGATTGACGGACCGATAAGAATTACATTTCCGAACTTGATCTTTACTTTTCATTTTTGATCGAATATAAAAGAAAACAAATTATTTAGAGAAAGGATGATTACTTGTGAAGAGATCTTTTTGCACGTTTGCGATATTCAGTTTAGCCGTTTTTTTTCTCTTGAGCGTCTCATCATTTGCTACCGCAGCGGAACCCATACACGCCACCAAGGAACCAGCCGTTGTTTATCACCCGTTTTATGTGGGGCTTTTCGGCGGCTATATTACACATGACGAACTTAAAATGGATAACGCGGGAGCAACATCAACCCAGCATCTCAACAACAGCTGGACGGCCGGCGCAAAAGCCGGCTACATTTTCCCATTCAGATGGGTTGCCGCTGAATTGGAATATGCGTATTTGGACAGTCAGCGCGTTGAAGATCCCGCAACGGGAAGTTTCAAAGCCAACAACGTGATGGCCAACCTTCTGCTCAGATATCCCGAAGGCATGATTCGTCCCTATATCGGAGCCGGCGCAGGCTGGTCATGGGGCAAATTCTCCGATGTCGGAACAACGTTGAATGACTCCGCAAATGCATTGGGATGGCAGGCGCTGGCGGGCATCAACCTGGAAATCACCCCTTATTTGTCGACCGATTTTGGCTACCGCTATTTTAGCAGCAAATACGGCATAAACGACACCAACGCAACAATCACCAACCATATTCTGACATTGGGATTCAATTACCATTTTGGCGGCAAGAAACCCGTTGAACAGGCGCAAGCCCGAGTGGAACCGGCGGCAGCGGCAACTGTTGTGCAGGAAAAGGATTCCGACGGCGACGGCATTGTTGACAGGCTTGACAAGTGTCCCGACTCACCCCGGGGCTGCCCGGTTGATGAAAACGGCTGCCCCCTCGATTCCGACGGCGACGGCATTATCGACTGCCGCGACAAATGCCCCAATACGCTTCCAGGATGTGTCGTTGACAAAGATGGCTGCCCCGTTGATTCCGACAAGGACGGCGTGTGCGATGGCAGAGACAAATGCGCCGATTCGCCTCAAGACTGCCCGGTCGATGAAAACGGCTGCCCCCTTGATTCCGATAAGGATGGCGTGATCGACTGCCGTGACAAATGTCCTGACACCCCTGAAATCGCAAAGGTAGACGAAAAGGGATGTCCTTACATGGCAGTTATTCGCCTGACGGTTCAATTCGATTATAAAAAATCAATCGTCAAACCGGAATTCTATGACAACATCAAAAAGCTGGGTGATTTCATGAAAAATCATCCGAAACTGAATGCAGTAATTGAAGGCCATACGGATAACATCGCATCGGCAAAATATAATCTCGAGCTTTCCAGAAGACGCGCCGAAGCCGTCAGAGATATTCTTATCCAGAGAGAAAATATCGATCCGAAACGCCTGAGTATTGCAGGATACGGTTTCACCAAACCGATAGCAAGCAATGACACGGATGAAGGAAGAGCTTTAAACCGCCGTGTTCAGGCCTTCCTGGAAGCCCAGGAGATCAAGAAATAATGAGATAGACTTCATCAACTGATAAAAAAGGCGCCTTCCATGGCGCCTTTTTTATCGCGTCATCCGCATCAAGATTTTGCAACCGGTTTTAGTTGCCCGATGATATAGCCCTGAACGGCATCAACATTGAGGCCCTGCAGAATCTGCATTTGTTTTTCGGTCTCCACCCCCTGGGCAATCACAACCACGTCAATGCTATGCGCCACACTGCATATGGAGCTGATAAAAAAACGGCTGTCGCTGTCTTCATCTTTCAATTCATCTGTGTAGGCCCTGTCAATTTTCACGTAATCCGGCCTGAGGGATTGAAGGTATTTCAAGTTTCCGCAGCTTCTTCCATAATGATCCAGCCCCACTTTATGACCGAATTTCCGAACCATCGCGGCGAATGATTTCACTAAATTTTCATTTTGGACCGCGCCGAATTCCGCAAGTTCAAAAATAATTCTGGGGGCATTATCGGATAAGTTCATCAATGTCTGATGCATCCACGGCACGAAGGATTCATCCTGAAGGGATGACGTTGATATATTGACCGCAATGGTGTCGACGCCAAGCTGCTTGCGATCAAGAGTCATAATTTTTCCGATGATCATGCGATCCAGAAATGAAATAAGCTTTAAGCGCTCGGCAACGGGAATAAACACTCCCGCATTGATCACGTCTCCGTTTTCAAGAATAATCCGCGAAAAAATTTCCAAATGAAGCAAGGCGCCACCATTGCGGCTTTTCACCACAGGCTGCGTACAAAACTCGACGCATTGATCTTTGAGCACTTTTTCAAGAGCTTCTTTCCACTGCATTTCACCCAGGGACGTCTTACCGGTATCTTCCATCATAGTATGGACATTCCAGGCATTGGCGCCCGAATGCATGGCTGCGGCAAGCGCAATATCCGCTTCCGAAAGAAGCTTGCTCAGGGTAATGGGTCGATCATAGGCGCAGGCCCCGACGCTGCAAACATTTTCTGTCGCGGTAATATCCGCGGCAGACAACCCCCCGAGCCCATTTGCTGCCGCGCTTGCAAGACGGTTGGCTTCGGACAGCGGATAATCCGGCAGAAATAACACAAAATCGCTTCCGGAAAGCCGGGCCAGAACAGCCCCTTCTAACTTTGCGGCAATCTCCTGTAATGACGCGGCAACTCTTTTCAGCAATTCGTCGGCGACAAGAAAGCCTTTATGTGCATTGAGCGTTTCCAGCCCATGAATCCGAATCAGCAATAGAATCCCCTTCATGTCGCCATCTCTGTTTTCAAGATGGACGGCTGCCTGACTTTCAAAATAGCGTCGATTGCCAATACCGGTCAACGCATCGGTATAGGCTCTCTCCCGAAGTCCTTCCGCATGGATGACCTGTTCCGAATACATTTCCTTGACCTTTTCCGTCATGCGGTTCATCACCTGAACGACACGCCGAAGTTCCCTAGTTCTTGGCATTTTTGTCTGAATTTCGTATTCCTTACGACATAAAGCTTCTGCCTGCTGTTCAACGCGGACGAGTGGACGAAGGAGCATACGCAATCCAAGACCGCCGGCAATCAATATGAAAATCCCGCAAAGTGCAAAAAGCAATGTCGTCTGCTTGATGTCCTGCCACAAACTGTTGTACGCATACCCCGCATGGCTTTTCACATATATGGTTCCGGCCTGACGCCAGCCGGCCATGACATAGGCATTGGCCTCGGGCGCTTTTAACGGGACCATTTTAATAAACCACGACGGAACGTTATCAAGAACAACCGCCATGTTTCGTTCAACTAAAACTTTACCGCCGGGACCGATGAACCTGATCGTTTCATAATACCCTCTGTCATAAAGGGCGTTGATCATGGTTTCGACACTGACCATATCGTCTGGATACTGTGAAATGGCAAGCCCAAGAGAACTGGCCGTATCCTGGGCATGAGATTCAAGCTGGTCTGTTAGGAACGATCGCGCACTGTCGAATTTAACAATCCATGTTCCCGTAAGAAGAATTAAAAACAATGACACCGTAAAAATTATCAGTTGCCTGTAAAGAGTCATTTAGCGTCTCCTGTCCGTATTAAATTCCATCTTCCGCCATTCTTTGCAGAAGATCATTCCATGCTTTCAAACGGCTGCTTTTTCCCGCTAATTTGCCGTGCCTGCGGTCTTGAGCCAGCCATAACCCCGCGCCGTTAAAAGTGAAAACAGGTAAAAGATCCCGTCGTTCCGATGCCGGTTTAATAGAATCGATGAGATTGTCCAGAATTAAAGGTTCGGCTTCCGGAGTGCTGTAGTATAACATAACCATATGAAATATATTGTATTGCAGCGATTTTACATAGGCGATTCTAAGCTTTTCTTCAGAGACGCCCATGATTTTCAAACTGAAATATTTGGCAATGGCAAAATCCTCGCAATCTCCGGCGCCCCGGGAGAGAAATTCAACCGGAGTCGCCCAGTAGTCTTTAACACCGTAAAGATCCACATCATTTACAAAAATGATTTTTTTATTGAAAAAACCATTTATTTTCTGGAGTTTTTCCTTGTCAGTTGGAATGTTTTCTCGTAAAAGACTTTCCCAAAATACCAGGCGTCCCCGGGCTTCCTGGCCGTATTTTTCCTGCGCCTTTTGAAGAACCCGCTGGTCAATATGGAATCTCTCTGTCGTAAAGACCGATCCGGTAACGAAGAGCTCCAGGAGGACAACAACGAATATTTGAATAATTTTGATTGTTTTTAATTTCGCAGTGGATTCAAGAGGCGCCAAAATTCGTGATCCTTCATAAAAGTTACGAAAGCAGCTTATTGATTCCATTTACATGGAAAAACGAAATGATCAATTTGCCGACTTTATAAATCAGATTATATATCCTGTCAAGATAATTGATTTTTACACGAATTATCAGGCTCAATATCAAGGGAGGGATTATGGGATGATAAAGAATTACATCAATCAGCAACCAAAAAATACCATGAATTATTGGACCAAGGTACAATAGACACAAATTGTATAACCTTGTATTACTTTTTCCAAAAGTACTCTATTAAGGATATATATTTTATGGCATCTAACACATCTTCGGCAAGCGTAACAGGACACCAGGTCACAGGCAAAGTCGCTATTCTTTACGGAACAGTCAAGGCTATATCGCCTGACGGGACAGTGCGGGCGCTAAAAGTAAATAGTCCGGTTTTTGCGGATGACCGCATTATTACCGGGCCCGACGGAAGCGTATCCATTGTTTTTAATACAGATCCTCCCACGCAACTTGATCTCGGCAGAATGTCCGATATGGTCATCGATGAAGATGTCTATGGAAGTGCGTCGCCTGAGATGATCGCTGAAGCTTCCGCTGAACAGGAAGCCATCCAGTCCGCTCTTCTTTCCGGGGATCAGCCAGTAGAACTTGATGCAACGGCCGCCGGCAGGGAAGAAAACGCAGGCGGCGGTCATCCCGTATTTATTGTGAAACCGGACTGGATTCATGTTACCCCGGAAAGTGGCGCTGAAACACGCGGCATTTCATGGGGTTTCGAGGACATAAAGCTTTATGATACAAATACCACTTTTACGGACGCCAACGAAGCTGTCACAACTCCCGAGGAAACCCCGATTAGTGGCAACATCCTCACTGGCACCACTAGCCCGGATGTAACGGTGACAGTCGTTGACTTTACGGTCAACGGGACCACTTATGCCGCGGGCCAGACGGCGGCGATCGCAGATGTCGGTACGATTGTCATCGGAGCAGACGGCTCATATACTTTCATTCCGGTGGAAAATTACAATGGTCCGGTGCCGGAAATTACTTACAGTGTCAGCGATGGAGTGAACGCAGACACGTCGACATTAAACATCAACGTTACACCGGCGGATGATTCATACACCGACAATAACGAAACCATTTCCACTCTCGAAGACACGCCGGTTTCCGGCAACATTCTCACCGGGACGACCAGTGTGGACGGTCCGGTCTCCATCATTGATTTTACGGTCAACGGGACTACTTATGCGGCAGGCGCAACAGCAACCATTACAGGCGTCGGAACGATCATTATTCTTACGGATGGTGCTTATACCTTCACGCCCACTGATAATTACAATGGATCGGTGCCTGAGATTTCCTACACCACTTCCGACGGTTCCAGCACGGATACCTCGACACTGAACATTACCGTCACGCCAGTGTACGATTCATTTGCCGATGCAAGTGAAATGGTTTCCACTCCGGAAGATGCACCTATTTCTGGAAATGTGCTCACCGGAACCACCAGTGTAGACGGGCCGGTTTCTGTTGTTGATTTCACGGTCAACGGAACCACTTACACCGCTGGCGGCACAGCCACGATTACCGGCATTGGTACGATCGTGATCGGGACTGACGGCGCTTACACCTTCACACCGGATACCAACTACAATGGGCCGGTTCCCGAAGTTTCCTACACCGTTACCGACGGTTCCAGCACGGATACGTCAACGCTCAACATCACGATTACTCCGGTGGATGACGCCTTTGCGGACGCAAGTGAAACGGTTTCCACTCCGGAAGATGCACCAATTTCCGGCAACGTCCTCACCGGCACGACCAGTGTGGACGGGCCGGTCACGGTCACGGATTTCACAGTCAACGGAACAACCTACGTGGCAGGCGACACAGCCACAATCGCCGGCATCGGCTCGATTACGATCGGAACCGACGGTGCTTACACCTTTACCCCCAATACGGATTACAACGGACTGGTGCCTGATATTTCTTATACAGTCACAGACGGAATCTCGACCGACACTTCTACTTTGAACATTTCCGTCAACCCCGTCATCGATGGGCTGATGGATGACGATGAGGTTGTGGCCACGGACGAAGACACTCCCGTTTCCGGCAATGTTCTCGACGGCACTTCCAGTGTCGATGGTCCGGTGACGGTTACAGATTTCACGGTTGACGGAACCACCTATGTTGCAGGCGATACGGCCATCCTGGCTGGTATCGGAACCATCACGATCGCAACCGACGGCGCTTACACCTTCACCCCTGAGCTGGATTACAACGGTCCTGTTCCCAATATTTCCTACACGGTTGCCGATGGAACAAGCACGGATACCTCCACTTTGAGCCTCTCCGTCAACCCCGTCACCGACAGTCTGCTGGACGATGATGAAGTGGTCACAACCGATGAAGAAACGCCGGTTTCCGGAAACGTCCTCGATGGAACATCCAATGTCGACGGTCCCGTCGTAGTTACTGACTTCACAGTTGACGGAACCACTCATATCGCAGGCGATACAGCTATTTTGGCGGGTATTGGAACCATCACGATCGAAACCGACGGCACTTACACATTTTCTCCACACCTGGATTACAATGGCCCAGTACCAGAGATTACCTATACGGTTACCAACGGAACAAGTACGGATACTTCCACACTCAACATTACGGTCAATCCCGTCACGGACGGACTCTTTGATGATGATGAGTTCGTTGACATTGATGAGAACACTGCGGTTGTTGGTAGTGTGCTAGAGGTTACCTCCAGTGTCGATGGTCCCGTAAGAGTCAGCAATTTCTCAATTAATGGCAACACCTATGCCGCTGGTGATACCACTGTTATTCCGGGTATTGGAACACTTACGATTGGAACTGACGGTCATTACTTCTTTATTCCCGAGACCGGCTACATTGGACCAGTGCCAGAGATCTTCTATACGGTTTCCAATAATATTTCCACGGACATCTCCACGCTAAATATTAACGTCAACCCAATCGCCAACGGGCTGGCGGATGACGATGAAGTTGTGGCCACGGACGAAAACATCCCCATTTCCGGCAATGTCCTTGATGGAACTACCAGTGCCAACGGTCCCGTCACGGTCATCGATTTCACGGTCGATGGAACCACTTATGCCGCAGGCGACACGGCCACAATCGCCGGTATCGGAACCATCACAATCGGAGCCGACGGCTTTTGTACCTTCACGCCTGATTTAGATTACAATGGTCCCGTACCTGTGGTTACCTACACGCTTACCGACGGTGTCTACACGGATACATCCACTTTAACTCTCTCCGTCAATCCCGTCACCGACGGGCTGGCGGATGACGATGAAGTTGTGGCCACGGACGAAAACATCCCCATTTCCGGCAATGTCCTTGATGGAACTACCAGTGCCAACGGTCCCGTCACGGTCATCGATTTCACAGTCGATGGAACCACATATGCCGCAGGCGACACGGCCACAATCACCGGTATCGGAACCATCACGATCGGAGCCGACGGCTTTTGTACCTTCACGCCTGATTTAAATTACAATGGTCCCGTACCTGTGGTTACATACACGCTTACCGACGGTGTCTACACGGATACATCCACTTTGACCCTCTCCGTCAATCCCGTCACCGATGGTCTGGCCGATGACGATGAAACGGTTGAAACGAATG
>CAZGDK010000046.1:9803-22463 GCA_964525155.1 uncultured Smithella sp.
CCCCGGAAGTTGATTACAACGGTCCCGTGCCCGAGATTACCTACACGGTTGCCGACGGCGTTTCCACTGACACTTCCACGCTCAACATTACGGTCAATCCCGTCACCGATGGTCTGGCCGATGACGATGAAACGGTTGAAACGAATGAAGACACGCCTGTTTCCGGCAATGTCCTCGACGGCACCTCCAGTGTCGACGGACCGCTCTCCGTGCTTGACTTTACGGTTGACGGAACCACCTACGCCGCGGACGATACGGCCACTTTGGCGGGCATCGGCACGATTACCATCGGAGCCGACGGCGCTTACACCTTTACCCCGGAAGTTGATTACAACGGTCCCGTGCCCGAGATTACCTACACGGTTGCCGATGGAACAAGCACCGACACGTCCATCTTGAACATCTCCGTGACACCGGTAAATGATTCCCCGGATATCACAGTCGATAATGGTAACGTGGATGGCAGCGCTGATATCGTGTACGAATCCGGTCTTTCTTCCGGCAGCAATGCGTCCGCCGATACCGAGTTTGCCTCCGGCGCCTTCACCATATCCGATCCGGACGGACTGGCTGATGTCACAAGCGTTAGAATTAACGGCACAACGATTGACATTAATAACCTGGTAGGCACTGTTATCGAAGGCTCATATGGCTCTTTAACCATCACGGGTCCCGGCGCCGTAGCCGGTGAATACAACTATACTTATACACTTACCAAACCCTATGACACTGATCCGGCCACTGACAACGGGCCGAATATTGAATCGGGTAAGGAAAACTTCACTTTCACCGTTTCCGACGGGGCGGAAACATCCGCACCGGCCCATATCACTATCGATATTGTCGACGATGTTCCGACTGCTGTTTCAAAAGAACATTGGATCCAGGCGGAGATGGCTGCCACTTCGGCTCAAGTCACAGCTTTAGCGTCGGGCTGGTTCGGCACAGCAAGCGGTCCATATGCTTGGGATACTGCCATAGACAGCAAAATAAACACCGACTCTGATGGTTATTTTGAGCAAATTGTCTGGGGCAACCGTATCGGTCTGCAGGAAGGTCATTCCAGCTATGTATTTAATGATAACGCCGTACTGAGTTCAGTTAATGTGGGACAGACATTTGTATTGGGCACATTTACACACAACAACTTCCCGATCCCAACCTATTACCCTGATCTTGATTTATTGAAAACGGCTCATCTCCGGGTGACCTTTGATGTTGTGATCGATGGTGAAACCGTGCATGTCGATCACATTGTAAAATTTCAACACACGGAAACACCCGGCGCAGGCGTGGCCGATATTGTGACAATCGTTGACGGTACGAATCAAGTGCAAGTAACCGTCGGAGATTTTACCTACACGTTGAATATTGGTTTCCATGATGCAAATGGCAACACCGTAACCCAAGTGACAACACAGGAGAATGCGGCCAACACATTCAATCTGGATGCCAAATTGACGGCTGACGCGGCATACTATGTACCGCCTGAAACAGGTATGGTTGCCGAATCCATCGGGGCTGACATTCCGGGTGACCTGAAGATCGTCTCCATTACTCACGGCGCGGACGTTTATGATACGTCTTCCCCCTACTACGACCCGGCCACAACAAGCCTGACCGTGACAACCCAGGAAGGCGGCACATTCCAGATGAATTTCTCAACCGGAAGTTACAGCTACACCGCCCCGACAATGCCGGTGTTGGGCGGCAATGAAGTCATTCAATACACCGTTATGGATGATGACGGCGACACATCCACAGGTACGATCACGTTCAACCTGCCGGATAATATTATCAACGGCCAGGGGGGCAATGATGTCATCAACGGCCTGTCGGGTAATGATATTATTTACGGCCGGGGAGGTGACGACACCCTAAGCGGCGCCGACGGGAACGATATCCTAAGCGGTGGAACAGGGAATAATACACTCAGCGGCGGGCTGGGAGCCGACAAATTTATCCTCTCAAATGGCGGGCATGATAACATCCTCGATTACAGCAAGGCTGCTGGAGACGCCGTCGATATCAGCAGTGTCCTTGATACCGCATCAGGAGACTATCTCAACGTTGTTGCAAATGCAGACGGCAGTGTAAAACTTGAGATTTTAAACAGCGGCAATGTTGAAAAAGCCAGTGTATCGTTTGAAAATATCAGTTTCTCGGATCTCACGCCAGGAGCGGAACTGGATTCGTTGTTAGGCCACGTCCACATTGATCCGACTTCCGGATCGTAGGCATGTGAAAAAAAGCCGCGAAAATTTCTTCTTCGCGGCTTTTTTAGCGCTTCGCAGTATTTTTGCTTCCCGGACCCAAAGACAACGTCAGCTCTGAGTGGTCTTGCCCAGATTAATCATCAGGGCCAGGTTCAACCTGTTGCCGGTTTTGGTCTTGGAGTAAATGGACGTCAGGTGGGCCTTGACGGTTCTTTCCGTTATGTTGAGATCAGCTGCGATCTCCAGATTGGACATGCCGCGGGCGACAAGTTCGGCAATCTGGCGCTGTGCCCGGGTCAATTTTTCCAGCGGCGCCCCGGCCCCGTCCGTTGTTTTTTCATCAGGCCCCTTTGCATGCCCAAACGTGTCCAGAATCAGCCTCTGGATGACTTTTTGTCCCAGCCAAACGCCTCCGTTCAGAATAATCCCCAAAGCCTCAATCAACCGTTGCGGCGAGATATAGGTATTGCCGTATCCGACAATTCCCAGTTTGAGAAAAGACAGGGCCTCCTCTTCATCCGGACGATCCGAAAGCAAAAAAAACCTCGCGTCAGGCGATGCGCTCTTCAGTCTGGAAAAAGCCGGCGTATCAATGAGCATTCGGTGCAGGAGAATCGCATCGAATGTTCCGGTGGCGCAACATTTGTTTAGTTCTCCAAGGGACAGAGCCTTTTCGGTTTCAAAGCGTCCCTGCAAAAGATCCGCCCACCTCATCACCACGGCGCCGTTTGAGCTGCACAAGAGGATAGCCATACTATTTCAAGTTCCTAAACAACATGAAGACCAGATCATTTTTTGTTCCATAAATTCTTTTTTAACGCTCTTTCAAGGCCGTATTCCGAGCTTTCAATACAGGTTTCAGGATATAGGAAAGAACTGTTTTCTTGCCGGTAAGAATATCGACGGTTGTCACCATGCCCGGCATAATGGGCAGAGGATTACTTTTCGTGCCCAAATGATTTTTATGCGTCCTTAATCTCACCAGAAAAAAACTGTTCCCCTTTTCATCCGTGATGCTGTCCGCTCCGACATGCTCCAGATCCGCATCCAGCGTACCGTACACGGTATAGTCATAAGCGGTAAATTTTATGGTGGCCTTCTGACCGGGACGCAGAAAGCCGATGTCGGCCGGCTTGATCTTTGCCTCAACCACCAGATTACCGGACTGCGGCACTATTTCGAGAATATCCATACCCGGTTGGACAACGCCGCCCACCGTCATCACCATGATGCGGTTGACGATGCCGTCCACGGGGGATCGCACGGCCGTTCTGTCCAGCCTGTCCTTCAAGGCCATCGACGTGCTGGCGTCTTCATCAAGTTCGCGTAAAACCTCATTGGACTCCGCTTTCGATTTATTCCGGTACATCAGGTCCAGTTCTCGCACGGCCACCTGGCTTTCCTGCAATTTCGACTGGGCCCGCGGAATCTCATGGCGGATGCGGTCAATATCGCCCTGCATCTGGCTGGCCTGACGTTCCAGTTGAAGGACTTCCACATCGGAGGCGGCCCCTTTCTTAACCAGGGGTCTGATCAGGTTGATTTCTTTTTGCAACAGAGCATATGTTCTTTCCAGTTCCGCCAGTTTCGCCTGCAGTTCCTTTAATTCCTGGGTTCGCTGCTGAACCTGCTGACGCTTGATTTCTGAACTGGTGCTTATTTCGACTCGTCTGGACTCAAACAGTTGCCGCTCCCGGGCGGCAATATCCGGTCTTTCCTTAACAACATCCTCGGGAATAACCAGAGCGGTTCCGTTGGCCTCGGCTTTCAGCCTTGCCGATTTGGCTTTATTGGAAAGATATTTGGCCTGTTTCTCTTCAAAAGAGGAAGCAAAGCGCGTTTTGTCCAGACGCAGGATCAATTGGTCCTTTTTGACGACATCCCCAACATTGACAAGGATTTCCGAAACGATCCCTCCTTCCAGATTTTGCACAACCTGAACATGACCGGACGGAACCACCTTGCCTTCTCCCCTCGTCACCTCTTCCAGGTCCGACAAGGACGCCCAGATCAGAAAAATAAACAGCAGAAGGAGCGTCGCCCAAATAATCCGCCTGCCGCCCCGGGGTGTCTGGGAAAGGATGGTCGCGCGGACATCCGTGGCGAAGTCAACGTCTTCTTCAGGCAGTCTCCTGAATAACTGGTTCATTTTGAAATCTTTTTTCAAACCAAGCTCTCCCGCTAAAAATTTAGCTGCCCTCTTTTGATCGCTTCCAGAACATATTCTTTCGGACCATCGGCGATAATTGACCCGTTGTCCATAACGATCAGGCGAGTCACCATATCCAGAAGCGACGCCCGATGCGTAATCAGCACAACGGTTTTTTCCTTTACGGCCTTGGCAAGGTAACCTTTCAACCGCACTTCAGACCTGTTGTCCATATTGCTGGTCGGTTCATCAAGCACCAGCACGGGCGGATCAAGCAAAACGGCGCGCGCGATGGCCACGCTCTGCCTTTGTCCGCCGGAGAGCCCCCGTCCGAACTCCTGTACTTCCATATCGTACCCGGAAGGATGTTTCTTTACAAATTCATCAACGCCCGCGATTTCCGCCGCATGGATAACATTGATGTCGTCAATATCCTGTACGCCCATCGTAATATTATCCCGCACAGTTCCCCGGAAAAGAACAATGTCCTGGGGAACGTACCCCAGAAAATGCCGCAATTCCGCCGGGTCGATCTGCCGGATATCTGTACCGTCCATCGTAATCATTCCGCTTATGGGTTCATACAACCCCAGCAGAAGCTTGCCCAGTGTGGTTTTTCCCGACCCCACGGGGCCGATAATGCCCACTTTTTCACCCGCCGCAATTTCCAAAGTAATGTTATTAAGAACTCTTGTAGATTGGCCGGGATAGTTAAACGTGAGGTTTTTGACGCCGATGACGCCGTTGAAACGTTTTCTGGGCAAAAATGTTTTGCCGTCCGGCCGCTCAACGGGAAGTTTCATGATTTCATCGAGAGTTTTTAACGCTTCCCTGGCCTGATGGTATCGCGTGGACAGATTGACAACCTGCGCCATGGGAGCAATGACCTGCCGCGAAAGGATGACCAGCGCTACCAGGCCGCCTGCCGTCAGATCGCCCGCTGAAATCAGATAGACGCCGGCAATGACCACGGCCACAACCATGATATTTTGCAGAAAATATGAAACATCCTGGACGGAAGAGGAAATCATGCGCGACTTGTTGCCCCACTTTGAGATGTAGCTGACAGCTTCTTCCCATGCCCGCTGAATCTGTCCTTCGGCGCCCAGCATTTTGATCGTTTCGAGTCCGGCAACCCCTTCAATGAGAATCGCATTTTTCTGCGCCGAGGCTTTGATAGTCTTTTCGACAACGCGTTTTAACGGAGCCTGGATGTATAAAGAATAAGCAACCATAATCGCGATGATGATCACATGAACAAAAACGATATAGCCGCCTATCCACCAGACGACAAAAAGACCCAAGAGCGTAAATGGCAGGTCGATGACCGCGGTAATCGAAAACGATGTGATGAAATCGCGGATACCTTCAAATTCCTGAAGATTTTTGGTAAACGACCCCACGGATTGCGGACGGGCTTCCATTTTCAGATCAAGGACTTTCTGAAAGAGCATCGCGGAAATTTTCAGATTACTTTTCTTGGCCGCCTCATCAATAAAATAGCTGCGCAGAATGCGCATCAAAACCGCAAAGACATAGACGATAAACACCCCGATCGACAAAACCCAGAGTGTTTCCATCGCATTATTCGGAATGACCCGGTCGTAGACATTGAGAATGTAGAAAATACCGACCAGGCCAAATACATTGATCAAAAAGGCGGCCAGAAAAACATCCCGGTAAATGCGCCATGATTCGAAGATTGTTCCCCAGAACCAGTGCTTTGATTTATCAATCTGCGCTTCGGCAACGGATTTTTTTTCCGTCATGTATTTGGGACGGACAAAAATTGCAAAACCCGTGTAAAGTTTTTCCAATTCATCCCGGCTGATGACTTTTTCTCCACTGCCGCTTTCCGGCAAAAGGATTTTAAATTCATCCCGGGGTGTGTTTTTTTCCACCAGAACGCATGCCTCACGATTATGAAGCAGCAATATGGCCGGCAACTGAACAGAGCCGATTTCATCCAGTGTTTTTTCGAGTGTCCGGGAAGACAAATCCGCCCGATTCGCGGCGCGGGTAAAAAGCTCAACGGTGAGACGGTTTTGAATCAGAGGCAAGCCGGCGCTCAGACTTGCCCTCGATGCATTACGCCCATACATTCGGGTCAGGATAATCAGGCAATCCAGAAGGGGATCTTCATGGATGTCCTGATTCTCCGAGACATTCCAGTCACTGGAGATGCGTGAATCATTAATGTCCGACATAAGCCTCTCAAAAAATTACGTAATTTGGCGTATTTTGTCATACTTTTAAAAAAAAGTATACATATATTACGAAACATGCTAAGGAAATCGCAAGTTAGATTAATTAGTTGGTATACCAACAGACAAGAACCGGGATCGTTTTTCCCACTATTTTAAGGCCGTAAATGTTACAGCGTTTAACCCGCAAATTGTAACGGCCCACAGGTTCGGATGGCACGATATGCCCTACATCGAACGCTCCGCTGAAGGAAAAATAATCGGGCTACGGACAATTGCCGGCCCGAATTTAAAGGAAGAAAAGTCCGTTACAGATGAAGAAGTCCTTGAATTTCTCAAGGATAATATGGACAACACATTTTTAAAAAATTTACTGGCTCATTCCGATGCCGGATTGATTCGGCTGGTGGAGGATTTGATTGATCTGCTGACGAAAAAAAATGTCATCCTTTTTACGGAACTCCCGGAAAAGGCGCAGGAAAAAATCATAGAGCGCAAACAAATACGTGAGAAAATATCTTCACAGAATATCGTTGTCGAAGATATTCTTTAAAGGACGGCGTTAACAACATATTCAGGAGAAATGATTCCTTTCTGTTGACTCACTTAAATAACATATGGATACGGAGGTTCAGAACATTCTATGAAACAACATTATAAAGTTGTTCTCATTACTTTTATCTTGTTTTTACTTGCCCCGGTGACAGATGCGCCGGCGGAAACGCTTCGCGACGCGGTTAAATCCGTCTTGCAGAATAACCCGGAAATTACAGCCGCGGCTTACAATCGCCTGGCAAGAGACCAGGAAGTCAAGCAGGCCAGAGCCGATTTTTTCCCTAAAATTGATTCATCCCTGTCCGCAGGCTACGTCAACCAGGATCATCCGTTTCGCGATCATTTCTGGCCCCGTTCGGCGACCGTCAGACTCTCCCAGAATTTGTTTCGAGGGGGCGCAACGCTTTCCGAAACCAACCGCCAGAAATCCCGCGTCGCCTCCGAGGCCTATTTAATACAGGGGACATCCGAAAATATCGCCCTTCTCGCCTGCAAGGTTTATCTGAACTATCTGCGCGCGCTGGAACAACACGATCTGGCCAAAGAAAATCTGCTCATTCATGAGCGCTTCTACGACCAGATCAAATTGAGAAGCCAGGCGGGTGTGGATCGAGGCGTCGATCTCGAACAGATCACCGCGAGACTGGCTTTGGCCAAATCCAATCTTGTTGTGACCGAGGCAAATATTGAAAATGCAAAAACCGACTATCAGGCCGTCATGGGATATTTACCTGTGTCCCCGGTTAAACCGGCTCACTTCGATTCGGAAATTCCCGCAACAATGCAAACCGCTGAAAAAATAGCCCTGGATAATCACCCGACGTTAAAGTCGGCCCAAGCGGATATCGAGGCGAGAAAATATCAGCACAAAACCGCCAGAGCGCTTGTTTATCCAAGCCTGGATTTGGGCGCGGAATACACCTGGGGACATGACTTGAACGGCCCTTCGGCTTTTTACAAATATCAGGATTATTTCCAGGTCAACGCCATGATCAAATTCAACATTTTCAATGGATTTGCCAATGAGGCAAGGATTAAAGAAACTTCCTATCTCATTAATGAAGCGGAAGAAATAGCGAAAAAAACAAAACAGCAAACCATCCAGTCCATCCGCCTTTCTTATGAATCCTACATGGCGGATCAGAGACGCATCAAACAGCTTGAACAATACGTCGCATCCACTGACGCGGCGGCAGAGGCCTTTATTCTGCAATGGTCCATCGGCAGACGTACGCTGTTTGACGTTCTTGATACATCGGCTGAAAAGATCACGGCCAAAAGCGACTTAATCAATGCCCAGTATGACAAGATGTACAGTTCCTTCCGGATACTGAGCGGCTTGGGCAAACTGGTTCATACATTGGATTTGCAATGGCCCGAAGAAAGCCGCATTGAGAACGACAAGAAAAAGGATTCAAAACCTGCTCAGCCCGTCCAAGCGATACAGCCGGCCGCGACTCCCGCAACCGAAACAAAGCCCGCCATGCAGAAAGAGGCCGTCATTGTTCCCAGGGCAACGCAGCCTGCCGCGTCAAATAAAACGGTTGTTGCCGCAGCCAAACCTGCCTTGGCAGAGAAAAAGACAGCCCCGGTAAATGTCCAAAAGCCGGAAGCCAAAATTCTTGCTAAAGACGATGTGAAAAATTTCGTCAATAAATGGCTGGCCGGGTGGACATCAGGCGACATGAAGACTTACCGGAACTGTTATGCGTCGGATTTTGAGTCCAACGGCAAAAATCTGGATGCGTGGATCGCACATAAAACCAATATTTTCAGGAAAAGCAAAAATATCAATGTGCGCATCGACGATTTGCAAATCTCAGGAAAAGAGGGCAACGCCAAAGCGATATTCACGCAATCTTACAATTCGTCCATATTTAAAGATTCGGGCCAGAAAACACTGGAGCTGAAAAAAATTAACGATGAATGGAAAATATATAGAGAAATCATGTAGACGTTTCGATTGAAACAAGTTCCCGAGAAAAGGGGGCGCAGATTGATCTGCGCCCCCTTTTCTTTTTAAGATCGTTAAATGATCTCATTCTTCTTGACAAGTTTAATTTCATTGCCATTTTACTGCCGCAGTTGTTTATTTCCCCTTCTGACGGGGTTTCAAATATTATTGAAAACAAGGAGGATTTATGGGCAGCCATAAAGAGACACATCAATTTAAAACCGAAATTCATCAGATGATGAACATCATTATCCATTCTTTGTATTCCCACCCGGAAATCTTTTTGCGTGAACTTATTTCCAACGCATCGGATGCCATTGACAAGCTGCGGTTCAAAGCACAACTGGATGCGTCCATTCTGGGCGATGACACGGAATTTAAAATCAAGATCAAAGCGGATGCCGAAAATCAAACACTGGAAATATCAGACAATGGCATCGGCATGAGCCATGAAGAGGTCGTTGAAAACATCGGCACCATTGCCAAAAGCGGCACGGCCGGTTTTCTGGAAGCCGTGAACGCAGCGAAAAAAGACGGGGCGATCACACCGGAGCTGATCGGTCAGTTCGGCGTCGGATTTTACAGTTCCTTCATCGTCGCGAAAAAAGTAACGATCATCACACGGGCCGCGGGAAGCGAAACGGCGACAAAATGGGAATCATCCGGAGACGGATCCTACACTATTGAAGACGTTGAAAAACCCACCCGCGGAACATCTGTTATTCTGAAGCTCAAAAAAGCCGAAGATGATGAGCAGGACTTCACCAAAGAATGGGTTATCCGCAATGTGATCAAAAAACACTCCGATTTTGTGGCCTACCCGGTTGTCATGGACGTGAAAAAGACCAAACCGGTTCTGGATGCGGAGGGCAAACCCGAGAAAGACAAAACGGAAACGCTCATTGAGGAAGAAACCCTCAACTCCATGAAAGCCATCTGGGCCAAAGACAAATCGGACGTTTCCGAAGAAGAATACAACGAATTTTACAATCACGTAAGCCATGACTGGAATCCGCCACTGGCCCGCCTGCACCTGAAACTGGAAGGCACAACTGAGTATAGCGCTCTTCTGTATATTCCCTCGAAAGCCCCTTTCAGTTTCTTTTCAGCGGAAAAGAAACACGGCATCAATCTTTACTGCAAACGCGTCTTCATCATGGAGAACTGCACGGATTTGATGCCGCCGTATCTGGGTTTCGTCAAGGGCGTGGTGGATGCGCCGGATCTGAATCTGAATGTCAGCCGTGAAATCCTGCAGCACAACACCCTGGTCAAAAACATTCGCAAAAATCTGGTAAAGAAACTGCTGGACTTGATGGCCGGCATGGAGAAAGAAAAGTACGAACAGTTCTACGCGGAATTCGGCCACATTCTGAAAGGAGGCATCTCGGCCGACTTCGAAAACCGTGAAAAGATCGGATCTCTTCTGCGCTACAAGACAACCAAGTCCGAAGGCCAATGGACCTCCCTCAAGGAATATGTCGAACGGATGAAGCCGGACCAGAAAGATATTTACTACATCACCGGCGAGAGCTTGACGACGCTGGCCAACAGCCCGCATCTGGAACAATTAAAGGAAAAAGATTACGAAGTCCTGCTTATGACCGACCCCATTGACGAGTGGGTCATTCGGGATTTGCATGAATTTGAAAAGAAAACATTCAAAAGCGCCGAAAAAGGCGATCTGGATTTAAGCACGGTCGATGACAAGAAAAAAGGTGAATACAACGCGCTTTTCGATTATATTAAGTCCGCAATGGAGGACAAAATTAAAGACGTGAAGCCCTCGACCCATTTGAAAGATTCGATTGCGTGCCTGTCGGGCGATCAATACGACATGAGCGCTTTCATGGAAAAGGTCCTTCGGGTCAGCGGTCAGGATGTCCCGCAGACCAAAAGGGTGCTGGAACTGAACATGGATCACCCCCTGCTTTCAAGAATCAGGGGTATTTTTGAAAAAGACCGCGAAGCGGCGGTTTTGAAAGACTACAGCCAGCTCCTTTACGACATGGCGGTCATCTCCGAAGGCGGCAAGGTGGAAAACCCCTCCCGCTTCAGCAAGATGATCGGCGCTCTGATGGTAAATTCACCGGCCGATTAAGTTCGGCAAACGCAGAGAAAAAGAAGAATGCCGGCAAACAACCGTTTTCTTTTCCGTCTGATCTGGATTGCACTTGCGTTTGTTGTGATCTGGTTGCTCTGGAATGGCATGCCCGATTTCCGCAGCTGGTTCGCCCCGAAGCCGGACGCCTCGCCCCGCACCGTGGCGGCCCGCGGCGATCTGGCCTCCGACGAAAAAGCGACGATTGAATTATTTGAAAAATCCCGCGACAGCGTTGTCTTTATCACCACCAAAGCCCTGGTGCGCGATTTCTGGACGCGCAATGTTTTTTCCGTCCCCAGAGGAACGGGCTCGGGATTTATCTGGGACGACGCGGGTCATGTCATCACCAATTATCATGTCATTGAAGGCGCAAGCGAAGCCACCGTGAAACTGAGCGACGGCTCGGACTATAAAGCCGCCCTGGTCGGGACAAGCCCCGCCCACGATATCGCCGTTTTACGCATCGGCGTGGGCTTTAAGCGCCCCCCTCCGGTTCCCCTGGGAACCAGCTCCGATTTGAAAGTTGGGCAGAAAGTTTTCGCCATCGGCAATCCCTTTGGCTTGGACTGGACGCTCACCACCGGCATTGTCTCGGCGCTGGACCGGTCTTTAAGCGGCGAAGGCGGCGTCACCATCGAACATCTGATTCAAACGGACGCAGCCATTAATCCCGGAAATTCGGGCGGGCCGCTTTTGGATTCCGCAGGCAGGCTCATCGGCATCAACACGGCCATTTACAGCCCCAGCGGCGCAAGCGCCGGCATTGGCTTTGCTGTTCCGGTCGATACGGTCAATCGTGTCGTGCCGCAACTGATCCGCAACGGGAAATTCATCCGGCCGGATCTCGGCCTGGAATTGAACGAAGGCTTAAACGAACGCATGCAAGCCGTTATGCGCGTCAAAGGCGTTTTGATTCTGCGTGTTCTGCCTGGCTCAACGGGTGAACGCGCCGGCTTGAAAGGGGCGAACATTTCCGCACGGGGAGAGGTCTCTCCCGGAGACATCATCACCGCCGTCAACGGAAAGGCGGTCGACAGTGTGAGCAAATTATATGCCCGGCTGTACGAATTTGCTGTCGGCGATACAGTCAAAGTAACGGTGCTGCGTGACGGAAAGCCAGCGGACGTGAGCGTAACATTGCAACCCGGAAATTAATTCGTTAACAAATTGGAGGTTCACGGATCACCCCAAAGTGCCGGACCTGTCATTTCCTTCCGGCTGTGCGACGTCGGAAACCTTTTAACCTTTTTATGAATCAGGAGAGTGCGCGATGAAAGAAGTGGTGATTGTGTCGGCATGCCGGACGGCCGTCGGTGCCTTCGGCGGAAGCCTGAAAGACTTAAACGCGGCAACACTGGGCTCTATGGTGATAAAAGAGACGATACGGCGGACGGGTATCGAACCTTCCGCCATTGATGATGTGCGCTTCGGCTGCTGCTCCGACCCGGTGGATGCGCTCAACGTCGCGCGCATTTCGG
>CAZGDK010000047.1:0-22287 GCA_964525155.1 uncultured Smithella sp.
CGGAGTTATTACCTGAACGGATGGTCAATGGTGGATCGTGGATGGTGTCCTCCGCTGGCGGAGGCGGCGCGAAGTGACGGAGGTGGACTCGCAAGATTGGGTACATGGCCAGGCAGGTAACATCTGCGAAATCCACCCCCTAACCCCCGCCCGCGGGGGACAAAAGAGGTGCACAGCCCACTGTGTCCCATTGTTCATTGCCTACCACCTATTGCCCCTCACCCCTCACCCATAGCCCATTACCTATCACCCCTTACCTATGATCCATAGCCTATCGCCTATAGCCCCTCGCCTATTTCTTACCCCTACAAGCCAAGAGCTAAACGCTTGACATATCATCCAATTTTATATTGAAGTAAAGCATCAATATGGTCGATATAGATCAAAACCGGTCCCGAGGTGATCTCATGAAAAAAGTTTTCTTTCTGATCCTTGCGTTCCTTCTTTGTTTCTTTATGATTTCCTCCGCATATGCCCAGGTAAAATGCGTCAACGCCGACGGCGAATCCGTCATTCTTAACAACGATAAACCTTCGGCCAAACTCGAAGCGGTGGCGCGCGCAAAATGGGCGGCCATTGAACAGGTGGTCGGCGCGGAAGTCAAAGCAGGCAGTTTTGTGCAAAATTTTACGCTGGTGGAAGATGTGATCAAAACCAAGGCGGCAGGCGTCATCAAAAGCTATAAAGTGCTTGACGAAAACGTCAAGGACGACATTCTCAACGTTTCCGTCCATGCCTGCGTCGAGCCCTCGCAGGCCCGCCAGGCTGTTTCCGAACTGGGCTTGAATAACTCCATCGCCCTCTTTATTCCGGCCCGGAAACCCGGCCGCGCAGGCGATGAATTTGAAGAAACCAACATCCTTTCCGAAACGCTGATCGCGAGGCTGATTGAACAGGGGTACACCGTCACGGATGTCGCCCCCACCCAGGCCATCGACGCCAAAGAAATCGAAAAGGCGATGCGCTCCGGCAGCACGCTCACGCTTCGGAGCATGATGTACAAGTTTTTATCGAACCTGATGATTATCGGAAAAGTCGACTACACCATTTCCACGAAAAAAGGAGAAAGCATCGGCTACGGGATATCCATGCCGTTTAACAACGTCACGGTCCGCCTGACCTACCGGATTCTGGCCAAAAACAAGGCGGGCAACATGGAAATTTTATCCGCAGGCGTCGATGAAGCCAGGGGGCTTGCCAATTCAACGGAAGACGCAGCCGCCAAAGCCATGAAAGATTTGGCCATAAAACTTTCGCCCGCGCTTTTGGACAAAGTCGGCCAGTACATCAAGGGCAACACCAAGAAAGTGAATGTGCAGGTGAATGGTGTAAAAGATATGGAAACCGCCCTGCAGATCAAATCGCAGCTGCAAAGCATTGTCTGGGTGTCCAACGTGGAAGAAAAACAAATGGGATCGTTTATGGTGAGCTACCCGGAAAACACGCTATACCTGGCAAACAGCATTCGTCAGAAAGGGAATTTTAAACTGGTGAATTTCTCACCCTATTCCTTAAGTTTTGAATACACCGAAACAGATTAATTTCAATACATGACCGTGGAGGTAAAGATCATGAGAAAAAACATCATTTTTCTGGTAACCGCATTTATTGTTCTGGCCGCAACGGCGGCGCTGGCGGCGGAGAAGCCCCGCATCACCGTGTTGCGCTTTGAAAACAAAACATCCGCGCACTGGTGGTCTCATACCACCGCCACGGAGCTTCAGGACCTGCTGACCAATGAACTGGCTTCCACCAAAGCCTTCCGGATCATGGAACGCCGCGAGCTCAAAGCCGCGCTCAGCGAGCAGCAGCTGAGCGAATCGGGGATGGTGGACGAATCCACCAAAGTGAAGACCGGCAATATCAAGGGCGCTCAATATATCGTCGCGGCCACGGTGTCCGCCTATGAAGAAAACACGGAAGGGTCCGGCGGCGGCCTTCACTACCGCGGTTTTTCTTTCGGCGGGGAAAAGAAAAAGGCTTACATCGCCATTGACTTGAAAGTCATTGACGCGGAAACCAGCGAAATTATCGACACCCGAACCGTGGAGGCCACATCCTCGTCCGGCGGCATGAAACTCAGCGGCCCTTCGGGTCTGGTGCCGGGGCTTTCCGGAGGCTTAAGCAAGCAGGCTAAAACCCCCACGGGCAAGGCCATCCGCGGCTGCATCATCGAAATCACGGAATACCTGGAATGCTCGCTTGTGCTCAAAGATGAAGAGTGCTTAAGCAAATATTCGTCAAAAGAAACCAAGCGGCGCACAAAATCCAAATCATCCATCGATCTGGATGAATAATCCCAAGGAGGAAATCAAAGCTATGTCTCTTAAGACACACTGCCCCTGGAACATTGGAATTTCATTGGTCATGATAACCGGCCTTCTTCTGGCATCCGGCTGCGCGACAAAAGTCCGCGTCAACATGCTTCAGCCCGCGCAATACCACGAAGCGTCTTTAACCAAAAATGTCGCCGTCCTGCCTTTCTCCGGCCACGGCGGCAAAGCGTTTGCCGCGGAACTGGAAAGCGTGCTTTCCGGCATCGGCATTGACGACAAACCGTTTTTCACACTGGTGGACCGCGCGTCCATCGACAACGTCATAAGTGAAATGAAGCTTTCGCAAAGCGGCCTGGTGGATGAAAAAACCGCCGTCAAACTGGGAAACCTCATTGGCGCGCAGGGCATCTACACCGGCATCGTCAATCGCAACAACTATAACGACAGCCGCTATACAGAAAAACGACAGACCTGCGAAAAATATGAAGAAAAGAAGGATAAGGACGGCAAACCATACCGCGGCCCCTGCA
The DNA here is from genome assembly GCA_964525155.1 of uncultured Smithella sp. GTDB lineage: Bacteria > Desulfobacterota > Syntrophia > Syntrophales > Smithellaceae > UBA8904. The sequence goes on from CAZGDK010000047.1 coordinate 2,807, forward strand.
TCTCCTGGCGAACCTACCACGTCAACTGCACGAAACGCGTTGCCAATTTCTCCGTCACGCCCCGACTGGTGGATGTCGCCACGGGCCGTGTGCTTTATTCGCGCAATCTTTCCGCAACCCGGGATTCATCCGGTTGTGAGGATTCGCGCCCGATTCAAAGTGAGATGGTCCTGCTGGAAGCCGCCAGGCAGCAGGTTAAAAATGAATTCCGCCGCGACATCGCGCCTTACTACGTCACTCGCGAAATCAGCCTGAAAGACGCAACCGACGGCATCGAATCCAAAGAGGCCAAAGACAAACTCAAAAGCGGTCTGGAATACGCCGACAAGGGACGCATGGACAGCGCCTGCGAGTTGTGGGGCGAAGCGCGCAATCTGGCGGGCAGTTCCCATGCGCTGCTTTATAACCTGGGCGTTTGCGCGGAAAGCCGCGGCGATTTCGACGCCGCCCTGTCGCTTTATAAGCAGTCCGACCGGATTCTGGGCAAACCGGATGACGATATTTCGCTTGCGCTCGCCCGTGTGGGCGAAGCCATAAAAAACCGCGCCAAACTCAAAGCACAGCTGGGCGGAAAATAGCCGTCATCCAAACGTCACTGTCACAAGGTCGAGATTATGTTGACGGATATTTTCATCACGGCTTTTTTGATAAGCTGAGGGCCGCCGGCAGGATGCAGGCGAGGCCGGTGAGCGTCGTCGGGACCGAACAGGACAAACAGGCCCGGACGCATGAGGATACTGGCGGCGGCTGTGTCGGGTCTTGCGTAGACGGTTTCATCTTCCGCGGCATCATAGATTTTCAGAACCGTCAGAGAAGAAACCGGATCCCACTCAATCCGCTCCGACTGGATGATCGATGTATGAATATCATAATATTTCCGATGAGACTCCGGCAGGGCTTGTTTGTCACGCGGATCAAGAGTCGTATAACTGAATACCTTCAGAATAATGCCAGCGCCGGTAATTTCCGTGTCCCCATCAGGCGTTTTTTCGTCCAGGGCGGCTAATTCGGAAAACACAGTTTCCCAAAGCGGGTTTGTAAAATATTTTTTCCAGTTTTTGAGCTCATCAACAATCATCGCGTTTCGTTCCTGGTTTTGTTCAGTAATGGCTGTCCGCCCCGGCTTTGCCCTTGAAGAGCCGGTAGACAAAAATGGTATAACCGATCACCACCGGCATGCCGACAATCGCTATGGCGGCCATCACCTGCAAGCTGTACAGACTCGTTGAGCTGTTGTAAATCGTGAGGCTCAAGGCCGCGTCGTTTGACGCCGTGATCAAACGGGGAAATTGCGCCGCGCCCGCCGCCAGAAATAAACCGGTAAACGAAATGGATGACGCCCAGATCAAAGCCGCATCGTTTCTTTTGAGAAGAAAGAAATATAATCCGGCAAGGCCCGTCAATGTGCAAAAGACGGCAACGTAAAACAGCGCGTTTCCGGAAAGCCCGGTGAAGATCACGGCCAGCGCGGCAAAATAAACCAGCGCGGCCACGATGTTGATCCACAAGAGAACCTGCACGGCCTGAAAAGAGCGCTTTTGCGCCTCGCCTTCCGTTTTCAGCGCCGCCCAGGACGCGCCTTGCAATAAAACCGCGGCCAGCCCCGTCACGCCAAACAAAAGCGGCACGGGCCGAAGCAGCGTGAAAAACGACCCCGCGTATTCGCCCTGAGACGTCAGCGGCACGCCGTAAATGACATTTCCCAGCGCCACGCCAAACAACAGCGCGGCAAGCAAACTGCCCAGCGCCAGCGCCTTTTCCCAAAGCCGCGCTCGCCCCTCGTCATAGGCGCGAAATTCCATGGAGACCGCCCGGAAAATGAGCGCCAGAAGCACCAGCATCATCGCCAGATAGAAACCCGAAAACGCCGTCGCATAAGCCTGCGGAAACGCGGCAAACAGAGCGCCGCCGCCGGTGACGAGCCAGACTTCATTGCCGTCCCAGACCGGAGAGATGGAAGCCACAAGCGCATCCTTCTCTTCCTTATTTTGGCCCAGAAACGGCAAAAGGACCGCCAGGCCAAGATCAAAACCGTCCAGAAGCGCGTAACCCAAAAGCAAAACAAAGATCAGCACAAACCACAGGATTTGAAAATTCTGGATAATGTCCATCTCACGCCTCCCTTCCCAGAGTCGATGCGGGGCCTTTTCTGACGATTTTCAAAAACAGCATCACGAACATGATAAACAAAAGCAGATAAACGAGGGAAAACATCAGCAGGCTAAACACCAATTCACCCGCGGACACAACCACCGACGCCCCCTGGCTGGTTTTCATCAGACCATAGATGATCCAGGGCTGACGGCCGACTTCGGCGGTAATCCAGCCCGTTTCATGCGCCAGATGAGGCAGGGGAATCAGCAGAGGAAGCAACCAAAGATACCCTTTCGCCGTATAAAGTTTCCCGCGCCACAGAAGCCATGCGCCCCAAAGCCCCAGCGCGATAAGCAAGCCGCCCAGCGCCACCATGATATGATACGATTGAAAAACAAGGTTCAAAGGCGGCCAGAGCTCCTGCGGATAATCCTTGAGGCCCTTGATTTCCGAATTAAAATCGAAGTTGTACAGGAAACTCAATCCCTTGGGAATAGAAATGCCGTAGGTTTTTTCGTTTTCCACATCCACATAACCCAGCACATAAATATCCGCGCCCCGGCTTGTGTAGAAATGACCTTCCATCGCCGCCGCCTTCAAAGGCTGGGTGTCGATGACTTGAATGGCATGGGCATGCGCGGCGCCCAACTGCAAAAGCGGTGTCGCCGCAAAAAGGATGACGCCCATCTTCAACATGGTTTTCGCCGTCTCGCCATGCAGGCCTTTGCGGACATAAAAGCCGGCGATGCCGGCCACCATCACGGCGGATGTCACCCAGGACGCCAGAATCGTATGGAGATAGCGGACCATGGTCGATGGATTAAAAATGGCCTCGGAAAAGCTGCTTAAGATGATTTTCCCGGACGCCGTTATTTCGTACCCGGCGGGCGTCTGCATCCAGGAATTGGCCACGATAATCCAGAAGGCGGACAAATGCCCGCCCACAAAAACAAGAAACGCGGACAGCCAGTAGACGCGGGGCGACACTTTCTTTCTGCCGAAAATCAAAACACCGACAAACACGGATTCCAGGAAAAAAGCCATGACCCCCTCGGCGGCCAGAAGCGGCCCGAAGACGTCGCCCACGGTCCTGGAATATTGCGACCAGTTCGTCCCGAAGGAAAACTCCATCACAATGCCGGTGGCCGCTCCCACGACAAAAATAAGCCCCAGCAACTTCGCGAAAAAATCGGTTATGGATCGGTAGATGTCATTTTTCTTTACCAGATAAAGAGTTTCTGAAATCAGAATTACCAGCGCTGTTCCCAGCGTCATCATGGGAAACAGAAAATGAAAACCGATGGTAAAGGCGAATTGAATGCGGGCAAGCAGTATGGCGTCCATGGCAACCTCCCGGTCAAATATTGCTGAAGATATCGAATGATTTGATTTTTTTCAACTATTTAATTTTTTTACCCCTTTGAATTTTCTATTGTCATTTGACGGGAAAATGTATTAGTCTGAACTCGCCATATCGCCAGATAAGCAAACGGGAGGGGGATGCTATGGCCAGTTTATTCGGATGTGCAACGGGTCCAAACCCGGCCTCACGGGGAAACAAAAAATGGTGTGATCCGTTTTGTGTTTTCCCGAAAGGTCGCGTTAACACCCATCTTCAGTCCATGCCCCCCAAAAGCGGAAGAATTCTGCATCGGCAAAACCGGCCGTTAACGGTTTGTTTTCCGCAAACCCCTGTGCCGACGCCTTGTTTCCCAACATTTGATTATTGCGTGATGAATTTCCGGACCACAAAAGCATCCGGAAAGAATTCGATTTAAGGTTGTATTCCAGGGAATGTTTGTTTGAAGTGGAGGGGGGAAGAACATGAAAAAGGGTCTGGTAAGCGTTTTGTTGTTGTCTTGTTTGTTAATGGCTTTTGCCGCGTGTTTCATCGTGCTTGAGAAAGGTCATGCCGCGCCGCCGTCAGACATCAAGATTCGGTATGATCTGGGCAAGCGTCTGTTGCTGGTGACAATTGCCCATGACACAACCCAGGACCGCGCCAATTACATAAAATTTGTCGAAATTAAGAAAAACGGCCTGGTGGTCAGCATCAACACATACAGTCAGCAGCCCGAAGGAAAATTCTTTACGTACCAGTATCGGATTAACGCGATGGAAGACGATACGCTGCAGGCGGTTGTGACATTCAACAAAAGCGGCGTCAGAGAGTCACCGATGTTGACGGTGACGCCATGACGCCATGAACATAAAGGAGCCTTTCTCATGAAAAACAACATTGCCATGTGTCTGTTGATTTGTGCCCTGCTGTCCGCCATCACTTTTTTGGCCCCCGGGCGCGTCTGGGCGGATCCGCCGCAAAACGTCGCTTTAAGTTATGATCCGGGAGCCCGGACGCTTACGGTCGTCGTCACCCACAAATCCATATTTACCGGCCTTCACTACGTCAAACAGATTGAAATCAAAAAAAACGGTCAGACGGTTATCAAAAACGATTATTCATCACAACCAGGCAAAACAACCTTCACCTATACCTACAGCGTCCCGGCGGCGGAAAATGATGTTCTGGAAGCCGTCGCCGTCTGCAACCTTCAGGGGCAGGCATCGGGAACCCTGAGAGTTGAACCCAAAAAGAATTGAGACCGTCCGTAAAGCACGCCTTTTCTATCATGATGACAAACGAACCCCGCGCATATCCGGCAGGCACCGCCGCGGGTTTGCCGGCCAGATGGCCGCGTGGAGCCGTTGTTTTACTGTGCCTGCTTGTCTGGCTTTGCCTGGGCGGCGTGGCGCTTGCCCAGGACAAACTGCAAATTATTGTGGAAGGCGTGCAGGGCGACGCGCGCAAAAATGTAATGGAAGCGCTCACCCTCCCGTATGGCCTGGTCAAGGATGGAAAAGTGGACCGGATGTGGCTGACCCGGTTTGTGCGCCAGGCCGAAGCAAAGGTTCCCCCAACCCTTGAACCTTTCGGATATTATTCCGCCCGCGCCACGATCACCATTGAAATCCCGGAGCCGGGCATATTCCTGATATTCGTTGAAGTCGACACAGGCCCGCCGGCGATTCTCACCGATGTGCGTGTGGCCCTCACCAGGGCCGGCGCGGCCGAAGAGTCGCTTCAGGCGCTGGCCCGGAATTTCCCGTTGAAAAAGGGCGATATTGTCCTGCACGCCGTGTACGAACAGGCAAGACAAAGCCTTGAGGCCAGAGCGCGGGATATGGGCTACCTTGACGCCGCCTATACCGTTCATGAAATTCTTATCGATGAGACGGGAACCTCCGCGCGTTTGGAGCTTGTGCTGGACACAGGTGAGAAATATTTCTTTTCCACCGTCTCCATCGAAGGCGCTCCCGATTACCCGGATGCCTTTTTGCGCCGCTATATTCCGTTTTCTCCGGGCGATGTCTTTTCCCAGGCGAGACTGGCCGAAGCGCAGCGCCAGTTGAACAACTCTGAGCGCTTTCGTGAAGTAACAGTGCTTCCGGAAAAAGAGCGCGCCGATAACCATCACATACCGGTGCGCGTCTTGCTTTCGCCTCTGCCGCGCCAAAACATCAAGCCCGGCGTCGGCTACGGCACCGATACGGGCGCGAGATTTTCAACGCGTTACCGCAACATCAACCTGTTTCACGAAGGACATGAACTCAACGCCAACCTGTACATTGCCGAACGGATGCAGGGGCTTGCCACCAGTTACATCATGCCCGGCGCCCGCGACTTTAGGACATTCACCTCGCTGCAGCTCAACCTTCAGAGGGAAGACATCAGCACGTACGTCAGCAGCTTCATCGCGCTGGAAGCCGCGCGCACCCACGGATTCAGCGCCTTCCGGCAGGGAACGGCGTATGTGCGGTTTCAGCAGGAAGCCTTTACCATCGGCGATCAGGACGCCGTCTCGCGTTATGTACTGCCGGGGGTGCGCTTCTCCGACAATTCTTACGACAACCTGGTCCGCCCCGCCCGGGGGTTCCGCTACGCCCTTGATTTGCGCGGCACGCACAGCGCCCTGGGATCGACCACGCAGCTTCTGCAACTGATCGCCGAAGGCGGCCATGTCTTGTCTCTTCCCTGGCGTCTTTCGGTGCTGACCGGTGCAAAATGCGGCATCACGTTTTTATCCGATCCGTTGCAGGATTTTCCGCCGTCGCTGCGCTTCTTTGCCGGCGGCGATCAAAGCGTTCGCGGGTACGCCTATCAGTCGCTGGGACCGCGCGACACGTCCGGCCGCGTCGTGGGCGGAAAGCATATGTTCGCGGGCCATATCGATCTCCAGCGGGCCATTCTTGACGATTGGGCGGTTTCTGTGTTTTATAACGCAGGCAACGCGTTTGATTCGTTCAACGGCGCGACGCTTTTTGAGGCGGTGGGCGCGGGCGTTCATTACTACACGCCGGTCGGAGCGCTCAACCTGTTTGTGGCCAGACAAATACAAAAGACCGACCCGGAATACCGGGTCCACTTCACGGTGGGGTTTGAGTTTTGAGGCGAGTGCTGAAATATCTGATCCTCTTGATTATTGGAACGGCTGTCATGGCAAGCCTCGCGGCGGGCGCGTGGATTTTCGGCACGGCAAACGGCGCGCGATGGCTCCTGGCTGCCGCTGCCCGTGGCGCCTCCGTGACGATCACAGCAAAATCCGTGGAAGGGCAACTTGCGCAAACGCTGAAACTACGCCAACTCCATATCCGGTGGACCCAGGGAAATGCCACGGTCGACGAACTCCAGCTAAGCGCACGGCCATGGACGCTTTTGGGCGGAACGCTTCGCATTCCGTCTCTGACGCTCAAAAACGTCGCCGTCACGGATAACGCGCCGGAAAAGCCGCCGGTGCTTAAATGGCCGAAGGTTTCCGGATTGGCTTTATGGCTTGGCGCCGCAATCGATCATCTGGACATTGAAAACCTCACGTACCGCCATCTGGACAAACAGCCGCTCGTCATAAAAAACGTGACTGCGTCGGTAAAATGGACACGCGGATATTTGTCGGCGCGCGACATGGCTATTGTCGCCGATCCGGTTGTTTTATCCGGACAGATCCGCGCCGGTTTTTCCCAACCCCTGCTGGAGATGGACGTAACCGCCCTGCCCTCGCAACCGCCTGCCGGCATGGAACGATTCCACATCACCGGCGCATTTTCGCCGGGAAAAATCCCCGAACAAATCGCCGGCAACCTTCGTTTGTCCGGCTGCCCAAACGCGCAGGACGCCAAAGCGCTTTGGGAATTGTCGATGGACGCCGCCATGACGCCTCGGGGGTTTCCTCTGAGGCGTATCCGGCTTGCCCGTCCGGAAAGACAAGGCGTCATCGAAGCCGAAGGCCTTCTGTCGTTTCAGGGCACCGAGCCTTATCTGTCACTTACGGCCAGGGCGGATCACATCGACTGGACCTCTGACTTCAACATTCCGGCCAATCTTTCCGGAGTCCTTAAGTTTCGTGGAAGCGCCAAACAACACGGAGGAACATTCACCCTCACCCACGCGGGAAAACCCTGGCCGTCCGTCCGCCTGACGGGCGATTTCTCGGGAAACGGGGAATCCGCAAAAATCAACATCCGTGAGGGAGCGATAATGAACGGCTCGCTTACCGGCCGTCTGGATTTGGACTGGCGGCGCGGTTTTGCCTTAAACGGTTTTATGGCCGCAACACAGCTCAATCCCGCGGTCCTGGATAAACAATGGGCCGGACAAATTAATTTTGATCTGACCGGCCGGTGGTCCGCCGCGGATGCCGGCACGCCCGGCGGCGACATGGCGCTGGCGCTCAGGGAAAGCCGTTTGCACGGCCAATCTCTGACAGGCGAATGCCGCGCGGCGTTCACCGATGACGATATTCTTGTGAAGCGACTGGCCCTGCGGGGAAAAGGATTTCAGGTTCAGGCCTCGGGCTCTTACAAAAACCGGCTGGACTTTACCGCCCGCGTCGACGATTTTTCGCGGCTTTTGCCCGAAGCCTCAGGCACGCTTGCGGCCCGGGGCTGGTTGCGGCGTCACAGCGAGAAATTCAGCGGCGTCATTACCGCCCGGGGCGCGAATCTGTCCTTCTCTGATTTAACAATCGGCTCCACCGTCATCAACGCCTCACTCGATGACACAGGCGATGTTGGGCTCAACATTCAGGCCACGCTGCAAAAGCTTCGCTACGGGTCCGTCCGCGCGGATGCCTTCATTCTTCAGACCGACGGGACGCAAAAGAATCACCAGGCGAGAGCAACGCTTCGCGCCGGGCGGCACGAGGCCCATCTCGCCCTGAAAGGGGCTTATGAAAAAAAGCTCTGGCGGGGACACATCGTGCGTCTCGAAGGCGCGGATAAAATCGGCCCCTGGCGTCTGGCGCAACCGGCGGGTCTGCAAATATCTTCTTCCGGCCTTTCACTTGATCCCCTCGTCATTACAGGCGGGAAAACGGAAAGCCTCAAAGCGACGTGCCATCTGTCGGCAAAGCCGCTTGCGGGCTTTGTCACCTTGAACTGGCACGACGTGAACATGGAACGAATCGGCGTCTGGCTGAATTCGGAAACCATCACGGGAGCCACCCGCGGAGCGGTGCGGCTTGACCTTGGACCTCAAAAGCGCGTGACGCTTTCCGGCAAGGCATCGCTTCAGGGAACCTTTTATTTTCAGGAAAAACCTGTCGGCATCCGCGAAGCCCTGCTGACGCTGGACGCAACAAACCGGGGCACGAAAGCGGATCTGAGCGTCGTGCTGGCCGAAGGCGGCACGCTCCGGGGGGATTTTTCCTCATCCGCTCCCGCCGAACTCGCCTTGCCGGATGAAGGACAGTTCAATGTTCAGTTGCAGGAATTTGATCCGGCGCTTCTGGGCGTCATCCTGCCCAAAGAAATCCGCATGGAAGGGAAAATCGCGGCCCGGGCCTCAGGCCGGCTGATGCCGGGCCTGCGTCTCACAATGACCGGTTCAGCCTCCGCCCAGCAATCGAGCGTGCGGGTGCTGGGGCAAAAAAGCGACATCCGCATTGCCCCCCGGCAGGCGTCCATCAATTGGGTCTGGCAAGACAACGCATTAAGCGGCGATCTCGTTTTACGGCTTGCCGAATACGGCAGGCTTGAAGGCCGCTTCCGCCTGCCCGTTGCCGCGCGCCTTCCAGCTGCATTCAACGAGAATGGGTGTTTTGAGGCATCCCTTGCGGGACGGGTCAGGGAAAAAGGCGCTCTGACGGCGCTGTTTCCGGGGTTGATCCAGGAAAGCCAGGGCAGGCTGGATCTGGACTTGAAATTAACCGGCAGTTGGAAAGAACCGCATGTTGCGGGATCGGCGCACCTGTCAAACGTGGGAGGCTATCTGCCCACGGCCGGCATCACCATCCGCGACGCCAACGCCACGGCAAGGATGGAGGGGAATGCCATTCATATTGATTCTTTCAAAGCCTTCTCCGGCCCCGGCCACGTGGAAGGGTCGGCCGTCATCCGAATGAAGGGCCGCGACGTGGAAAACTTCGAGGGCCGCCTCACAGGCGATCGCTTCCAGACCATATATTTCCCGGAGCTTCAGGCGCAGATGTCGCCGAAACTGACTATTTGGGGAACCCCCGGGAAAATCGCCGTGTCGGGTGAAATACGGATGCCGGATGTCGCCATCATCGGCGCGCAATCCGCGCGCACGGTTGCGGCAAGCCCGGATGTCGTGCGCGCCGGCAAAACAAAACCCGCCGCCAAAAAGCTGCCTTTTGAGCTCGATTGCCGGATCAAAATACTGCTCGGCGAATCCGTTTTGTTCAAGGCTTCAGGCATCGACGCTAAGCTCGACGGCGCGATTGATCTGCAATTTCAGAACCTCGAAAAAATCTTCGGCCGGGGTGAAATCCGCGTGGTCAAAGGCCGCTTCCAAACCTACGGGGTGAATCTGGACATCGTCCGCGGACGCCTTTACTACGCCGGAGGCCCGATCAATCAGCCCAGCCTTGATATTCTGGCATTGAAAACGGTGGGTGACGTGAAGGCGGGCGTGACCGTCACCGGTAAACTGCAAACACCGCTTATTAAACTGTATTCCGATCCTGTCATGCAGGAAACGGATATCCTGGCGTACATTGTTCTGGGGCATCCGCTGGGCACTGATACACGGCAGGCCAATCTGGTGGCTGTGGCGGCGGGTGCGCTTTTGAGTTCCCAACAGGCCCAAGGCCTGCAAGGTCAAATTAAAGAGCGTCTGGGCTTATCGTCTTTTGACATTTCGGCGGGGGTGGTGGAGAAAAACGGCAAGATGGGCTATAAGCCCGTCCGGGTCGCGCCTTCGGGAACAGGCGTGGCCGCGTCATCGGACAGCGTTGGAGAAACCATGGTCACGGTCGGCCGCTATCTGACACCGAATCTTTACGTAAGCTACGGCCGCTCCCTTTTCACCGGCGGTAATTTGTTTTCGCTGCGCTACAACCTGTCTAAAAGCTGGCAGGTGGAAAGCCAGACGGGGGACGCAAGCGGCGTGGATATTTACTACAAACTGGAATTCAACTGATCGAAGGTAACAAGCACTATGCCATCGGAAACATTTGATATTGCCATTTCGGGGGGAACCCTTTTGACGATGTCCGCTAAAATGGACATTCTCGAAAACGCGGTTGTCGGCATTCAGGGAAACCGCATCGCCCTGGTGGATGCGTGCAGGGTCATAGCGGCGGACAAAATCATTGACGCGACAGGCTGCCTGGTCATGCCGGGCCTGATCAACACGCACACGCATCTGCCGATGGTGTCCTTCCGGGGCATGGCCGACGATCTGCCGCTTATGGATTGGCTCAACCATCACATTTTTCCGGCGGAAGCCCGCTTCGTCAACAAAGAAATGGTTTATGAAAGCACGCTTCTGGCGCTGGCGGAAATGATCCTCTCCGGCACGACCACCTTGTGCGACGGTTATTTTTTTGAAAACCAGGTGGCCGAAGCCGTTTTAAAAAGCGGCATGCGCGCCGTTTTGTCCCAGGGATTCGCCGATTTCGCCACGCCGGACAACCCCAAATTCGAAAAAATGATGGCGGCGGCGCAACACTTTGTCGCCCGCTGGCTTGCGCACACGCCGATGATCACACCGTCTTTTTTCTGCCATTCTCCTTACACCTGCTCGCCCGAAACGCTTGTCAACGTGAAAACCGCCGCACGGGAAGCCGGCATTTTGTACCTGACGCATCTGCTGGAGCATAAGGATGAAAGCGACATCATCGAAAAACGCTACGGCAAAAAACCGGTGCGCCACCTTAGCGACCTGGGGGTGCTGGATGACCGGACCATTGCGGTGCACTGCAACTGGCTCTCATGCGAAGACATGGCCGTCTTCGCCGATCTGGGGGTGAGCGTTTCCCACAATCCCGGCAGCTCCATGAAACTGGCAGCGGGCGTCGCCCCCGTTCCCGAGATGCTCGGACGCGGCATTCGCGTGGGTCTGGGCACGGACGGCGCGGCCAGCAACAACACGCTGGACATGTTCCGGGAAATGGATCTTTGCGCCAAAATCCACAAGGCAACTAGGCTCGACCCCACGGTCATGAGCGCCCAAACCGTCGTTGCCATGGCGACAATCGGGGGCGCAAAAACGCTGGGGCTGGATTCTCTGATCGGCTCGATTGAAGCGGGCAAACTCGCCGACATCATCATCGTGGACATGAACCAGCCTCATCTGACGCCGCTGTACAATCCTTATTCCCAGTTGGTTTACGCCGCGCGCGGCGCGGATGTCGCCGTAAGCATCATCAACGGAAAAGTCGTCATGGAAAACAGGCGGCTTTTGACGATTGACCTGCCCGAAGCCCTCGCCAATGTCCGCAGAATTGCCGCAGACATTCAGCAGCGGGATGTCGTATCAACGTGAACGCTTCGATAATACTGGCACTTTTATTAATGGTCTCGCAATAGTATTTACATGCTAAATGCTTCTTTTTCCGCCGTCTTCCCGGCGAAAGCCGGGAACCAGTTCAAATATTCCTGGATGCCGGATCAAGTCCGGCATGACGCATGTAGGTTTAATTACGAAACCATTACTAACTAAAAAATCCGGTTGAAACGAAAGCGGATTTATGCCACAGAAAATACCGGCGTTTTTTAAAGGGAAAATGCCCCGGCGCGCGGCGGTTTTCTTGTTGTTACGGCACAACGAGACCTTTACATAATTAAGAAAAATCCACAATATGGTCATTACTACGAAAATAGCGCAAATTCCGTAGTAATATCAAAGATCCTATTTTCATGCCCACGTGGCGTCACGAGGGACATGAGGGTTTCCCGCGAAAGCGGGAATCCAGTATTAATGGAACTGTTTCCCCGCCGCCGCGGGGACAATGTCTCGATTCCCGCCTTCGCGGGAAAGACGGTATAAGTTATTTTAAAGGTCTCACAACATTTGGGGAGGGGAATACAAACATGTCGAGCAAGGATGCCGTAAGCAAAGCGCTTCTGAATGCTTTTCCGTCCGCTGAAAGTTTTTATTATTTCAAGGAAAACGACCGGGACATCTCCCGGCGCGCGATTCCCATCATCATTAAATACGCTTTTACGCAATCCATTATCGACGCGGCAAGCGAGGCCTCCTTCGTGGCGTTTCTGGAAAAAAATTCGCGCGCGAAAAACGAATGGAAACTGCCCGCGGGCTTAACCTTCCCCGCCGTCATGGATAAACTGGCAGGAAATTTGTCCGTAAACGCACTGATTGCTCAGCTGGAAGTAACGGCCCGGGAGCTGTCTCTTCCGGAAATTCAGGCGTCAATGATCACGAGGCTCAAGCAGAATTTTGTGATCAACACGCCCAAGAAGCGCGCTCTTTTGCGCATTCTTGCCTATAAACTCGCGCAAAAATATCCGGACCTCCACTGGAATTACGAGCTGCTCATGCAGCTTCCTGCGTCTCCCGACGATCAGATCGGCCTGGTCCATGAAACGGCGGGTGTCACGATAACCTTCCATCTGCAAGGTCAGGGAGAAATCATCTTTCCGGCGGATGTCGCCTGGCTCAAGCACGAATTGTCCGAATGCATTGAATATCTGCATCTGGAAAACCATATTTCCAAAAAAGTGATCGAGACTGTCGGAGCCACCGCCTTTAACCTGCGCTCGCCCAAGAAACCCGGCCCGCTCGATGAACCCAGGCTCTACAACGAATCCATCCGCAACGCGCTGGCCATTGCCCATCAGATGGCCGCCCGCTGGCTGCTCTCCGATTTCAGCAATCTTCAGAAACGGCTGATCATCGTCATGCACGCCGGCCTCTTCTCGGAGGCCAATCCGGTGAATCAGCTTATTCTGGATGCGCCGCTCACCGCCGAATCCGGCATCTATCTGACCGACTTCGCCCATCTGTGCGTCCTTTACGCGTCCATCAAGGTTGGAATGGAGCTATACGCCAGGCACCCCTATCCCCTTGCCGGCTACAGCGGAAATCTCTGGACCGTGACGTTTTTTCTGTCTTACAGCTATTACGATTATATTCCCTGCCTGCTTGCTGAAAAAATGCTGCCGCGCTCGGTTCAGCAATCCTCGTATGAGGACTTCAAGCGCGCGCTGCATTTTCCGGAACAGGCCGGCCAGACATCGTTTGGCGCCATCCGGGCCATGCATCGTTTTCCGCAAAGCGCCCTGCTTCTGACGGAAATCGCCAAAGTGCTCTCGGCGCGCAGCATGCCGTTTGAAGCCGATGCGGTCATCGCCAATCTTCTTTTATCCCATCCGCGCAATCTGGTGGCCAGACTGATGCGGATGCTGATCTATTCCGGCATCGCTCAAACGCAGACAGACTTTCTTTCCGCCAAACTGGCGTTTGAACGGGCCGAAGCCGAAGGCGATTTTATCGTCAGCTGTTGCGATATGGAAAGCGACGTCTGGCATGAAATCGGCGTATTGAATTTCAGCAGGGCATTGAAGAATTTGCATTATCTGCATGATCAAGATCCGGTCCATCACGCCGGTCTCCATAAGGAGGAGGTTCTTTTGCATCTGGAAAAGGCCAAAAGCGCCTTTTTGAAAAGCATGACCGTTTCCGCAACCGGCAAGGCCTTGAACTCTCTGTACATGGGCGGCTACACCCTTTGTCTTTTGCAGCTTTTGTCCTCCGAGGGAAAAACGGGCAAACACTCGGCCGCTGAAACCGAGGCCATTTTCAGGAATGTCAGCACCCGCGTTTTCCGAAGCATCGGCTGGATCAGAGACGACCTGGCGCCGTCGGACAAGGGGCTGGAAAAAACGTTTCAGAATCTGCTTTTGACGATTAATCTGTTTATTGCCCGGTATGAAAATCTTGTGTTGTGCAGAAGCAATATCCCCCACATGAAGTACATGTTCGCCCTGATTCTGTGGGACTTCGCGCCCGCCGTCAGCCGCCAGGTGTGCCGGATTACGCTGGAATGGCTGAACATGGCCCGCAATGAGGCTGAAAAATTAATCAAGGATAATGTAAAAGTTTATCATGTGGCCTGCGGAAAAATCAGCCCTGAAAAATTCATTGAGCACATCCAGAACAGCATTGACGTCATTACCAAGCATGTCTCGGAAGATGATCTGAAACAGGACAAGGACTCGCCGCAGTTGAACGCCAGACTCAAAGAACTCTCCGGCATCAAACTGATGCTGCTGGAGCTGGATCGCGCCAAGGTCGATCAGGCTATCCTTTGCGCCTGACGATTAATCTCCGTCAAACAGCTTCAGATACCTGCCATACCCTTCTTTTTCCAGATCCTCTTTGGGAATAAATCGAAGCGCCGCCGAATTCATGCAGTAACGCAATCCGGAAGGCTTCGGTCCATCGGGAAAAACATGCCCCAGATGTGAATCCGCGCGCCGGCTGCGCACTTCCGTTCGGACGGCAAAAAGGCTTCGGTCTTCCTTTTCCACAATATTATCCTTTTCCAACGGACGGGTGAAACTGGGCCAGCCGGTGCCGGAATCAAATTTATCTTTCGAGCTGAACAGTGGCTCGCCGGAAACGACATCCACGTAAATCCCCGCGTGTTTATTGTTCACATATTCGTTTTGAAACGGCGGCTCCGTCCCGCATTGCTGCGTCACCGCATACTGCATTTTTGTCAGATTTTTCCTGAGCGCCGCATCATCGGGCTTCACGAATGTCTGCGGCCCAAAGGGCGCGGTCGTAAGATCGTCTTGCCATATCTCGCGTATAAATCCCTCACGTCCGGACCCGCTGCGATACGCCTTGTAGTGCGCCGGATTTTTCCGGTCATAGGCCTGGTGATACTCTTCCGCCGGATGGAAATTCGTATAGGGCTTGAGCTGCACAACGATGGGACGCTTGAATTTTCCCGACGCCGCAAGCGACTTTAACACCCTGTCCGCAAGGACCTTTTCCTCTTCGCCGTTATAAAAAATGGCGCTTGCATATCCTGCTCCCCGATCGGCAAACTGGCCACCCGCGTCCGTCGGATCTATATGCTTGAGAAAGTACGTCAATACCTGATCGTAAGACACTTTCGCGGGGTCATAGTAAACCTGGACCGCTTCCACATACCCCAGGCGCGCATACGTTTCGTACGTTGGCTTGCCCTTTGAACCGCCCGCATAACCGGCAACCGCCTTGAGAACGCCGGGCAGTTTCTTCATATCCGCTTCCACACACCAGAAACATCCCCCGGCCAGCGTCGCAGTCCGGGCCTGCGTTGTATCCGTTGAATCCGTCAACATCTTTTTTCCCTCCAAAGATTGCGAGTTGCCGCTTTGACACGAAAACAGCAACATCAGCAACATGAAACAGGATATCGTTTTCACCATAAAACACCCGCCTTACGTGTAGTAAGAGTTTAACGATGATGCTGTATTTGTCAAATGGATGGAGTTAAAGAAGGTTCAAGACATATCAGGTTCAAGGGACAAGGGGCTAAGTGATCGACAATATCGTCATTCCTCGCGCAGGCTTCGGCGTGAGCTCAGCCGAACGGCGGGAATCCAGTTGCGAAAAGTTAAAAACCACCGGTCTGTCTGTTTCGGGCAGACAGACCGGTGGGGACAATACTTATTTCTTCTTTTTAGCGTCCGCTTTTTTGTCTTCCTTGGCGTCAACCTTGGTCGCCGTCATGGTGTATTCGATGGTGACCTTGGAGCCGACTTTCACATCGCCTGTAACTTTGGTGTTGGCGTCTTTGGCCACTTCCCATTTATCTTTGCCTTTCTGAACCACAATGATGTTGTCTTTGACCTCCAAAACCGGCCCGGTGACCTGATAGGTCTTGGGTCCCGCCGCAAACGCCATCGTCGCAACCAGCATCAACGCAAATACAAACAATACAACTCTCTTCATTTGTACATCCTCCTTTTGAAATTTTTTAATATACCTCTTATCTGACAACAATGTAGTCCTTGATGGCCTCAAAGGTCTTGCCTTTAATGCCGCTGACTTTCATGATGTCTTCAACTTTGTTGTAGGGCCGTCCGTCAATAATAGCCTTGGCTTTCACGGGACCGATTTCCGGCAGTTTCTCCAAGGTGGCCAGATCCGCCGTATTGATGTTGACCTTGGCGCCCGGAGCCAGTTTCGCCGCCGCCGTTTTTGCCGATTTTGCGCCGGCCGTGACATCCTGCGCGGCCTTGGTCACACCCGTCTGAACCGGAGCCGCCGCTTTCGTCGCCGCTTTGGCGGCCGTATCCGCCGCCGCAGACGCCTGACTTTTGCCAACCGTGACAAACGGCTTCATGGCGTCAATGGCCTTGGCGCTCAGGCCTGCCTTGGAAAGCTCATTTACGGAGGCGTAAGGACGCCCGGCGATAATCTTTTTAGCCGTCGCGGGGCCAACCCCCTTCACGGCTTCCAATTCCTTGGCCGACGCGTTGTTGATGTCCACCAGAGAACCGACTGTCTTCTGAGCGTCAGCCGCTTTGGACGAAACGGCGGCCGAGGCCTTGGATGCCGTTTCGGACGCCTTGGCTGCGGCGGTGGTAACCGGCGCCGCCTGAGCTTTGCCAACTGTCACGAAAGGCTTCATGGCGTCAATGGCTTTGGGTTTCAAGCCGGCTTTGGAAAGTTCATCCACGGTTGTATAGGGACGATTGGCGACAATCTTCTTGGCAATGGCGGGGCCCACGCCCTTGATCCCTTCCAGTTCCTTTTCGGTCGCGTTGTTGATATCGACAAGCCCGATTGCCGCCTTCGGAGCATCCGTCTTTTTAGCCTGGGCGACCCCTGAAAACGTCATCATGGACAGCATCACGGCCAACAGCATGAAGGCTGTAAAGACATACGAAAACCTTAAAACGTTACCATTTGTTTTCTTTAACATTTTCCCCCCTCCTTGAAGTTTCTGAACAAAATTTTCACCAAACGATTTTTTTACCCGAAGTCTGAAAAACGCGGCCATTCTAACAGAGCCGTCCTACCGTGTCAAAGATATTTCCGGAACATTCCGGACAGCGTCTTTGCCGGCCCTTTCTGAATTTCACGCAGAAATCTCCTTGCTAAAAAGGAACCGATCATTTAGAAAAAACCAACATCAAGGAAAGCAGACATAAATGAACGACCCGTGGAATAAAAAACTGCATCTACAATACCCCTGCGCCTGGCTTTATAAAATCATCGGCACGGACGCAAGCGCGCTTACGGCCGCCGTGGAGGAAATCATTCAAGACCGTTCATGTAAAATAGCCGTATCCCGGCAAAGCGAAACAGCGAAATACATCAGCATGAATGTGGAAGTCATGGTAGAAAGCGAATCCCACCGAATCGCCCTCTATGAAGCGCTGAAGGCGCACCCTGCCATCAAGCTGGTCCTGTAAACCCTGCTTTCATCAATCATCTCTGTTTGTCCAAATCGAAGATTACTTCAACAAACTCTTTATTCATGACATCCGGAACTCTATCTGCAAGTGCCGGAAAAAGTCTGGAGCCTGGAGGTAAACTGGGTGGTGCATTGCGAACCGGCAGGTTACAGGCGGGAGGTGCTTTCGTATGTCGCGACAACATCTATCGAACGGCGATGACAACGGATCAGCGGAATCTGACGCTTCATGAGGATGGCAGGGTTTCTTTTCGATACAAGGATAATGAAACAAATGAAAAAAAAGACTTGCCGCATGGAGGTCATGGAGCTTCTCCGGCGCTATTTGCAGCATGTCCTGCCCAAAGGCTTTGTGAAAATCCGCTATTTCGGGCTCATGGGCGCCAACCAGAGGCATTTAATCAAACAGCTCAAATGGTTGATCCTGAAATCCATTTCCCAAAAGGAACAGGCCTGTTTTCTGGCGATTGTGTTTAAACCCCGCGACAGGCAGATGCGTTGCCGTTTATGTGGAGCGTCTCTGGTGTTAACCGAAATCCTGAAACCGTCGAGGGGGCCGTGATGGTTTCAGATATCTGGCGAGAGGGTTGGTCGATGACGGGTATTTTTCAAAGGCCGCTTTCGGCCTTAACGGGGAACTGTTGTCTGATCCCCGTTTTCTTCCTTTTTTCAGGACTCCGGGGCTTCATCTTGTTGTCGATCATTGCCTTTCTGAAACAGCCGGATGACGCTCATCTGCGTCTCGAGCCTCTTCATTCCCCAAAATGCTTCTCTTTCCCCTCTCTTCGCAATCCTTTATTCTCCGTTTAAATCGCATGGTCATAACCCGGTGAAGCAGGCTTGTTCAACACGCGATGAAATCGATGCTTCGCTCGAATTCATCGCTTTATACGTTGGGCAAATTATTCAAGATGCCACTTTCCAATTCATGGAAAGCTTACGCTCAGAAGCGGCACAATCTCTTAAATAAAGATTAATTAATGTTTGGTACGGAATACCCGCTTCATTAGCAAGATTTTTGAAATAATCTACGGTGCCCTCATCTAATCTAATCGTTACTTGCTTCTTGAGCATGCTTGCGTACGGATTTTTTTTTGCCTTTGAAAAATCATATTCTTTTCTCATAATTACCACCTGTTCCAGTATTGTCTTTGCTCCATGCGTGTTGCCTTCCGTGCTGAAATTATTCTTACGATCAGGTTTTCTCTACGATAAGTATGGGAAATAACGAGTAGCCGAAGCTTGGAACTCATGCCAAGAAGAAGATAACGCACCTCTTCCGCTGAATGATCAGGATCATCGAGCAATAAGCCATGTTCATCTGCAAATGCCGTTTGAGCTTCAAGAAAAGAAATACCGTGCTTTCTTTGATTCAGATTATATTTCTTTTCATCCCATTCAAATCGTAACTCTTTCATAATTACAGTGTATTTACATTGTAGTGTATTGTCAATAATTATCTCAGAACAACGACGAAATCAGCCGGAGCGAGACGATCGGCTGTATTGATTTTGTTGTGCTTTTATTTCTTTGGGAAATATTTGACCTTACTTATATCTTTAAAGTCCACATCTTGAGTCCATATGGTAGCTTTGAATTCTTGAGCCGTTGCAAGAATAATACTGTCTGCCATTGGTAGCTGATGTTCCAAACTCAGCCTTGCTGCGGCTAGTGCCAGTGATATATTTAAATCTATGACTTCACCTT
>CAZGDK010000048.1:0-22284 GCA_964525155.1 uncultured Smithella sp.
CTGCGCGAACGAATAGGACATTTCCATGACGGTGGGAGATTTGCGCCAGGTCATGGGACAGCCGACGGACCAGGGCATATCACCCTCAATCGGGTCCTGTCCGCCGGATTCATAAACAAGCGTAATGCTGGGGGCATGGGTTTTTTTAGCCAGAATTCCGGCCACCATGGGGATTCCGGTTCCGATATACACGACCGAATGATCGGAAATCTGCTGCGCGATAATATAAGCCAATGTCTCTAATGGATTGGCGGGAGCATTTAAGTCTTGCATGGCATCCTCCTGAGTTAATAAAAAAGGCCTGAATCATGCTTCAGGGTGTATTCTTCATATGAGAAATCAATGTCTTCATTGTCGCCTTCGGCGGCCTTGGTCTGGCGGCGGGCCTCGGCGATCCACTTGGCTCCGCCCAGTTTTTCAACGAACTCGAACTGGTTTTTGACGCCCAGAATCCATTCATCGCAGAAGGCCTTATTTTTTTCTTCGGAGACGCCGCCAAAACGCATGCACTTTTCCCACCATTGCCGCGGCCAGTAGTAACATCCGGGCATGCTGCCGGGAACCGCCCCAAAAGGCATTTCGACGACCGCATCCGCATAAAAGAACGGAATGAGCTGACCCTGTTTATTATAGCGGATGTCGTTTTCTGGCACGATCTCTTCGGCTGTAATGATCAGTTTGCGCGCCGCGGCCGCCACAGCCAGATCGTTGACCGCCGGACCATAGATATAGGCGTTGCCGTATTTGTCCGCCGCATTGCAATGGATAAACGCCACATCGGGATACAAAGCCGGAACGAACACCACCGGGTCCTTTTCCGCTTTTAAGGGGTGCTGCATTACTTTGAGGTAGGGATTGTAGCGCACGAGGTCGCTGCCGAGCATCTGTTTGCTGAAAAAACCCGGCGTACCGAGCTGGGCTGCCTTGACCCCCTGGGCGACGCCGCCGTGACTCCACTCGGCAAGAATCTGAAACTTGCCGGCCTTGAGTCCGCGGTCATAGACTTTGTCAATTCCGCGCATCTCCGCTCCGGTGTATGAACTATGGGAATAGGCCAATAATCCATAAGTGATGAAAAAACTCTGATTGGTGTTGGGCGCTCCGATCATTTGCAGATTCTTTTTGCCCTGACGAATGACCTCGTGAAAGGCCTGATGGGGGGTTCGAACGTAAGAAAAGCCGCCGTCGGTGATGATGTCGCCATCCTGCACAAAGGTGGAGACCGCTTCGCCAATCGTCATGCGCTTGTCTTTCTTGCCGTGCTCCTTTTTTAAATGCGCTTCGCGCGCCGATTCGAAATCAATCAGCCGTTCCAGAACGGACGTATCGCTCAACTTCAGGTTGGCGACCGCCTCCTCGTTGAAAAGAAATTTTGCCATGTCCATGTCCTCCTTCGATGTTGCACAGTAAATAAATGGTTTGTTGATGCCCATACAACCTGCATTGATGAGATGATGAAGAAATCGATCGGTCCTTCCATAAAGGGACGTCCAAGAGACGTTGATACAAGAAATGCCGCGGGAAGTGGAGAAAAAACAACGGGAAACAATACCGGGGCAACCGCATAAATGTCGATTATGAATACATTAAGTGGGTGAAAAGATCAATGGGATTTCTTGGCGTGACATCCCGAAGGGATGATATGTTTTTAGCAAATTATTTCAGTGATTCTACGACCCGGCGGGGGGTGAACGGTTTATTGTGGCATTAACGACAAACGTGGAAACCTGACGCTATCATAAAATGCGTCATGCCGGACTTGATCCGGCATCCAGTATTTATTGAACTGGTTCCCCGCCTGCGCGGGGATGACGCCTGGATTCCGGCTTTCGCCGGAATGACGACATTGTTGAACTTTTGGTTCCGGTCTTTGCTTTGTCCCATTGCCCTTTAAAAAGACGCCGAAGGCCGCCAAATACCTTGAACCTTGAACCTATTTTTCAGAAAGAAAAATCTGCTCCACGCGGCGGAAGTCGGTTTTGCCGGTGGCGGTGCGGGCGATGGAAGAAACGATTTTAATGCGGCGGGGCATGGCGTAGGGTTCCAGTTTTTCGATCAGCATTTTTCGAAGCTGTGTTTCGGTCAGATCGCAGGCGACGAGCGCGGCGATGATATTTTCACGGCCCCTGTCGGCGGGAAGCGCAATGACGACGGCGTCGCGCACGGTCGGCAGGGTTTGAATCTTGTTTTGGACGTCCAGAAGGTCCACGCGTTTGCCTGCTACTTTGACAATGCCGTCGGCGCGGCCCAGAAGCAGAAAACGGCCGTTTTTATCGGGCTGGGCTTCATCGCCCGTGACGCAAAAACCGTCCGTGTCCCGTTCCATTTCACGCGACACAAAGTCCGACCGCACGGCCAGGCGCTTTCCGGAAAGCCTCCACGCCACCACATCGGCGGGCTGCCAGCTTTCCGTGTTTTCGCTGATGCTGCGCGCCGCGATGCCGCCGGTTTCCGTCGATCCGTAGATTTCCGTGATGCCCAGACCCGTTTTCTTTAAGAAATACGACGCGTCGGAGCGGTTTAAAACGCCTGATGAGGAAAAGGCGACTTTCAAAGACGGCACGGACAGGTTTTCCACTTTCAACGACCGGTAGTGAATCGGAACGCTCACCAGGACCGTGGCCTTGTGGCGGTTGATCGTCGAGATGATTTCCTGCGGGAAGGTAAAAATTTCCGGCATGACGCGCGCATGCGACAAAAGCGGCAACAGCACGGTGAAGAGCAATCCGTAAATGTGATAGGGGGGAACGGTGGAAACAATCAGGTCTTTGGGCGTGATTTCAAATTTATCGCGCAAATAAAACGCTTCGGCCAGCAGATTGCGCGGCGTCTTGGTCCAGACCTTGGGCTTGCCGGTCGATCCGCCGGTGAAGAGCCTGAGGAACGGTTCGTCGGGATTGCGCATGCTGCCGGGGTCAAGGTCGTCCGGATTTCCCGCCAGGGGGGTGATGATTTCGATGCCGGGCAATTCCTCGGGATGATCGGCGATAGCGGCGTCAAAGCCGATGGCTTCGTACATGTCCGCGAGCGCGTGCGATGAAAACGAATGGGGCAAAACCAGCTTGCAGGCGCCGGCAAGCGAGGCGAGAATGCAGGCGGCAACAACGGCTTTGTTTTCCGTGCACAGGCAGAGGGATTTTTCCCCGCCCCGCCGGGAAAGTGTTTTCTTAACGCCCGCGGCCAGAGCATAAATTTCGCCGAACGTGGATCCGGAATAGGTAAACTCACGCTGGCTCAGCGTTTTGGAGGGCGCAAATATTTTCTTGCAGGCGATTAAAAAAGAGTTTTTTTCTTCCGTTACCATGGCCGGACGCGAACACCTTTCGGATTTCAAACGCCGCATATGTAGCGAAAATGAACAAAAAAATCAATGCGGGTTTTATCATGGCGAAGAATAAGCGGATTTGTTTAGCGAAGCGGATGCCGCAGGATGCAGTTTTTTTGTTGACTTCTACGCCCTTTTCTCAGTAATTGGAAAGCAAAAAAAGGATCGGAAGCGATGATCGACATCGAAGCGTTAATCCCGCACCGTGCCCCGATCAGGGTCATCACGGATGTGATCGAACTTAGCGAGAATTCCGGCGTCGCCGCCGCCGTGGTCAACGAGCGCTGGCCGCTTTTCGACGGGCATGCCGTGGGGGCGCTCGCCCTGATTGAAGCCGTTGCCCAGACCTCGGCCATCGTCGAAGGCCACAAGCGAAAGATGCAGGGCAAAGGCGGCGTCAAGGGCTGGCTGGTCGGCATCAAGTCCGCCGAATTCAGCACGGACACCATTGCCGTGAACACCCCGATTACCGTTCGCGTGGACAGTGTCAGTTCGTTTGACAGCTATGGAGTGGTGGAGGGGGTTGTGACATCGGGAGACGTAATCCTTTTGAAGGCTGTGCTTCAGGCCATACGCCTGAATGATGATCTGTAATAAACAAAGGAGCATAATTTCATAATGGACGAAAAAAAAGTGGCAATTGTAACAGGCGCCAGCCGGGGTATCGGTCGGGCGACGGCGGTGGAGCTGGCCAAAACCGGGTATTATGTGGTGATTAATTATAACGCAAGCGAAGCGGCGGCGGGGGAAACGCTGGCCCAGGTGCAGGCGGCGGGCGGTGCGGGGGAGCTTTGCAAATTTGACGTGGGCAACGCCGAAGACGTCAAACAGGCGCTTGCCAAAATCGTCGAAACGCACAAAAGAATCGACGTGCTGGTCAACAACGCCGGCGTGACGGCGGACGGGCTTTTCATGATGATGGGCGAGGATGAATGGCTCAAGGTCATCAACACGACGCTCAACGGATTTTATAACGTGACGAAGCCGGTCCTGCGCGAAATGGTCCGCAAGAAACGGGGCGCCATTGTATCCGTGTCGTCGGTGTCCGCCATGAATCCCAACCGTGGCCAGGCCAATTACGCGGCGGCCAAGGCGGGGATCAACGCCGCAACCAGCTCGGTGGCCAAGGAAGTGGCGCGCTTCGGGATCCGTGTTAACGTGGTCGCGCCGGGGCCGGTGGAAACCGATATGTTAAGCGCCATGCCCATTCCCGCCGATCAGATCAAAAACATTATTCCGATGGGGCGCGTGGGCAAGCCCGAGGAAATCGCTCGGGTGATCCGCTTTTTGTGCTCGGAGGACGCCTCCTATATTACGGGGCAGGTCATTTCCGCAAACGGCGGCATGTTTTAACGGCTTCTTCGGGAGGTGCGATGAAAAAACTCTGGATGATTTTGTTTGCGGCGTTTTTACTTACGGCCGTAAATGTCCGGGCGGATGACTTTGAGCGGCTGCGCAAGGATTCGGCGCGCATCAAAACCATTACCGCCGATTTTGTGCAGAAAAAGTCCATGAAGATTCTGTCCAAACCGCTGGTGTCGGAAGGAACGTTTTTCTATGCCGCGCCGGATTCCATCCGCTGGGAATACACCAAGCCCATCCGAAGCATTGTGCTTGCGCAAAACGGCGTGACGAAGCGCTACATTTCCTCCGGCGGAAAAATGGTCGAAGACTCAACCGGCGGCGCCAGGGCGATGAAGATTGTCCTGGATGAAGTGGCGGGCTGGATGAGCGGCAAGTTTGACGCCAATCCCGCCTTTAAAGCATCCCTCAAGGACGGAAGCCAGACGATGATTACTCTGACGCCCGTGGACAAGAGCATGGCCGGTTATTTTGAAAAAATTGAAATTGCGGTTTCCCGCAAGGATGCCTCGGTCAAGTCCGTGCGGATTGTGGAAAGCGCCAGCGCTGAAACGCGCATCGACTTTTCCCATGTCGTCCTAAACGCCAACATCGCCCCGTCCGTGTTTCAGGATGTAAAATGAAATATGTATATGCGTTGATCGCGTTACTGATGCTTGCGGGGTGCTCGGCTCTGCCGGTTATTAAATCCGCGCCGGGAACACAGATGGCCTGCCCCCGGGTGTTTGTTGAACAAAGCACGCGGTTTATTCACGCCATTGAAGCGCGCGCGGCAGGGCGGACGCAGGCGGTGATGATTGGCGTGACCCTTGTCAATCCCGGGGAAAGGTCGATTTCGTGCGCGATTGTCAGCCCGGAAGGCCTATCGCTCTTTGAAGCGGCATCGGTGGCCGATGAGATCAATGTCAGCCGGGCGCTGCCGCCTTTCGATAAGCCGGATTTTGCCCAAAACATGATGGAGGACGTTCGTCTGATCTTTCTTCAGCCGCCGGGCGCCCCCCGCGCGCAGGGCCTTTTGGCCGACGGCCGGCCGGTTTGCCGCTGGTCGCTGGAAAAAGGCGGCTGGGTGGATGTCAGCGGCGGCGCGACGGAAGATGTCCGGATTATGCGTTATTCGGAAAACGGCCGGATCCAACGCCGGGCGACGCTTGCCGCAGGCAAGAGCCATATTTATCAAACCGTTGAACTTCAGGCTGAAGGGCTGATCGATTATACGCTGGTGATGACGCTTCTCGAATCCGAGGGCGTTTCCGAAAACGCAAAAGACGCGCCACCTGCAAACGGGACAACCGAAGGACATATTCCATGAGACATCCCGTGGACGGGAAAAATATTGTGGTCATCGGGGCGGGCGTAGGCGGACTCTCCGCCGGCATTTTATTGTCCGCATTGAAATTTCAGGTGACCGTTGTGGACAAGAATCCGCTGCCGGGCGGCCTGATGAATTCCTATCGGCGCGCCGGCATCGATTGTCCCGTGGGGGTGCACTACGTCGGCGCGCTGGGGCCTTTGGAGCCTCTGGGCAAGATGTTTCGCGTTCTGGGCATTAATGTGGACGAATTGTTTTACCGCATGGGCAAAGAGGGCGTCATCGACCGCTACCTGTTCGACGATTTTACGTTCGACCTGCCGGAGGGAATCGACGAATACGAACGACGTCTGAAAAGCGCCTGCCCGTCGGATGCGCAAGCGCTTGACGTTATGATGAATAATCTCAAGACTATTGCATCAAGGATGATGAACCCTCTGTTTCTGCTCGACCAGGGCGATCCTTTTGCCAATATGGATTATTTCCGTCCGATGGGAGACCTGCTCGACGAGCTGCAAGCCTCGCCCCGGCTGCGTGCCATTCTGGCGGTGCCCTGCCAGCTCATTGGCGTGGAACTCAACGATTGCCCCGTTATCTTTCATCACATGGTGGTGGCCGGTTATCTGTTTTCGTCGTGGCGGCTCAAGGAAGGCGGCGCGCACCTGACGGATGTATTTGTTTCGCGTTTTCGGCAGTTGGGCGGAACGCTTGTGCTGAAAAAGGCCGTGACAAAAATTCGGGTTGAAAAGAAGAGCGTGACGGGGGTGGATCTGTCCACCGGTGAACAATTGAAAGCCGACGGCGTTGTGGCGGCCATCCATCCCAAGGTTCTGCTCGACCTTCTGGAGCAAGGCAACCTGCGTCCCGCGCTGGAAGAACGCATCCGGACGCTTGGCGAAACGGAAGGCGTCATTGCCGTGCAGGCAGCAGTTGACGCGGCGGCGCATCCCGACCTGGCTTATAATATTTACCGTCTGCATGCGGATGCTCACGGATTCATCCGGGACGGCGTGTTTTACCAGATCCGGCCGGGCAACCGGCGGGGCGAAAATCTGTTGTCGATCATCACGCGGTCGCTTTACCGCGACTGGCAGCCGTGGGAAAACACCGAAACGGGCAGGCGCGGGGCGGCCTATGAAGAAAAAAAATCGGCTCTGGCCCGCGAGCTTCTGGCCGGAGCCGAAAGCGTTTTCGGGCCGCTGAAAAACGCGCGCATTCTGGATGTCTTCACGCCGCTGACGCTGCGCGATTACGTCAATTGTCCGGAGGGGTCCTGCTACGGGGTGCTGCGTTCAGCGGGGCAATTGCTCAAAATCGCCACGCTCAATAATATTCCCATAGACGGGCTTTGCCTCGCGGGGCAAAACGCGCTGGCGCCGGGGGTTCTGGGCTCTGTTCTCGGATCGTTTGGCGCCGTGCGGCAGATTCTCGGACGCGAGCGTTTTGCCGGGGAATTTCACCCGCAACTCTGAGACTGGACGTCCCGGTTTATTTATGTTAGCGTTCGCGCGCTTTCGCATGATGCCTGCCTTTTTGGGCAGGGCGGATGCGGACGATTGAAAAATATCAGGTTTTTTGTTAGTCCATACCAAACACAAAGGAGCCGTTTTTAGTTCAATGACCCGACAGGATATTGAAAAAGAAGTCCGCGATATCTTTTTGAGAGAATTTGAAGTTGAAAATCCCGAACCGGATGTCAACCTGCGCGATGCCTACAGCTTTGACAGCATCGACGCCATTGAACTCTTGCTGGAAATCGAAAAATTTCTGGGCTCGGAACTCAAACAGGAAGAAAAGAAGCTGGCCATGGATATTCGGACACTGACGCAGATTATTGACTACATCGAAATGCTGGCCCGCAAGCGCGGACTGATGGCGGCGTAAGGATTATTTATGGAACGACGAGTTGTCATCACGGCCGCTTCAGCCATCTCGCCCGTCGGACACGGCAAGGATGCGATCGTGGAAAGCCTCACCAAGGGCCTCTCCGGCGTCAAGACGCTTCGGGAAGACGAACTGATCAGCCGGTTTATCCATTCCCGCGTATACGGGACCGTAGGCTATCCCATTGCCTATGATTTCGCCCGCGCGCATCGCAAAACGATGGGCCCGGTGGCCTATTACGCCTGCCAGGTGGCCAAGGAGGTTCTGGAGCAGGCGGGGCTTCCCCAGGATTTTGTGACGGGCGGCCGTCTGGGCATCGCCTTCGGGTCGATTCACGGCTCGCCCACCGTCCAGCGCGATATTTACAAAATATTTTTTGAGGCCAAGGATAAAGCCACCTACGCGTCCATCGGCGCGGTGGATTATCTCAAATCCATGGTCCATACCACCGCCGTCAATATTTCCAAAATGTTCGGCATCACCGGACGCATCATTTCGTCCGGCACGGCCTGCACAACGGCGAGCCAGGCCATCGGTTTCGGTTATGAATCGGTCAAATACGGCCTCCAGGACGCCATGCTCTGCGGCGGCGCGGACGAGTACGACACGATCACCGTGGCGGTGTTTGACAACCTTTTGGCCTGTTCCACCGCTTTCAACGACGCCCCCTCGCGCACCCCGCGCCCCTTTGACAAGGCTCGCGACGGCCTGGTGGTGGCCGAAGGCGCAGGCGCCGTTATGCTGGAAGAATATGAATTTGCCAAAAAGCGCGGCGCGACCATTCTGGGGGAAGTTCTCGGTTTTGCCTGCAACTCCAACGGCGGCGATCTGATTCTGCCCAACCTTGACGGCATCACCAAAACCCTGCAACTGGGGCTGGAAAATGCAAAAATTCCCGCCTCCGACGTCGATCTGATCAGCGCGCACGCCACAGCGACCAAGATGGGGGATATCATCGAAGCCCAGGCCATGGGGACGGTCTTCGGAGACAAACCTCACGTCGTGGCGCTCAAAAGCTACATGGGGCATACGATGGCGGCCTGCGGCGGGATCGAAACCATCATGACGCTCTACATGATGCAAGACGGTTTCATCGCGCCGACACTGAATCTGGAAGACGTCGATGAACGCTGCGCGATGGTCAACCATGTGCAGACGCTTTTGGAGCGCCCGGTGACAACGGCGGCCATTCAGAATTTCGCCTTCGGCGGCGTCAACACCAGCCTGCTGATTCGAAAACTGCCTTGAGGGGAATATGGTTTTTTCCCGAACAACCCGGCGCATCCTGAGTTTTTGTCTGACGGTGCTCTTGTGGTGCTACTTTATGTTCGGGTACCTGGTTTTACTACCGCTTTTTTTAATTCCTTATTACCTGGTCTGCCGGGATGTCGCCGCGGCTTTGCAGAAGCTCAATCACCTGCATCTGAAAACGTTTTTTCGCCTGACGCAGGCCTTGATCCCGAAGACGACGTATGCCATCGATCCGCACGTGCGCCATCTGCGCTCATCCATTATTGTCTGCAATCACATCTCCTACCTTGATCCGATCCTGCTCGTTTCGCTGTTTCCCCGGCAGGTGACGATTGTAAAAAAAACATTTTTCCGCGTGCCCATTTTCGGCTGGTTTTTAAGAAAGGCGGGTTATGTGCCGTCATCGCCCGATGAAATGAGCGGCGAGGCGTTGATCGGGAATCTGGACTCCATCAAGGCCCATCTGGCGGCGGGCGGCAATCTGTTTGTGTTTCCCGAAGGCACGCGCAGCCACGACGGGACGCTGGGGTCCTTTAACCGCGGTGTGTTCAGCATTGCAAGGTACTGCAATACGGATCTAAAACTCGTTTTAATCCGCAACACCGACCTGCTTTTTCGTCCCGGCATGTTTTCTTTCAACGCGCATGAGACGAATGTCATTTACCTGGAGCTGATTGCAACACTGCATCCCGATTATGCGGCGGAAAACTTTTCCGTAAACGCGGTGGCCCGCGAAGCGAGGCGGATTTTTGAAAACCGTTTAGCCGCGAACCGGGAAGGCGGGGAACCATTTTAACCTTACTGGATTCCGGCCGGATGTTTACCCTGCGCATGCCGGGCGCGGACGACGTCTGGATTCCCGCCTTCGCGGGAACGACTACTTTTTACTATTCCGACAAAGTCTGTCCGCCGGAATGACGAATGTGGAAATGATCTTTAATGAATAAAAACTTTTCAGGAGGTTTCAATATGGAATTACAGCAAGCAATATCCAAACGAAGAAGCATCCGCCGGTTTACGGAGGATATCGTCACGGATGGGGAACTAAGGCAAATCTTTGAAGCCGTGCGCCTCTCGCCTTCGTGGGCCAACACGCAGGCCTGGGAATTTGTGGTGGTGCGCGACAAAGACCTGATTGCCAAAGTTACAGGGACGTATTCGCCCAAAAACCCGGCAACCAAATGTTCGCTTTCCGCATCCGCCCTGATTGTGGCATGCGCCAAAACGGGGCTTTCGGGCTGCTACGACGGGAAGCAATCAACGAAGTTCGACAACTGGTTCATGTTTGACCTGGGGCTTGCCA
Organism: uncultured Smithella sp.; assembly: GCA_964525155.1. Classification (GTDB taxonomy): domain Bacteria; phylum Desulfobacterota; class Syntrophia; order Syntrophales; family Smithellaceae; genus UBA8904. The sequence continues at coordinate 10,435 of CAZGDK010000048.1, forward strand.
CGCAGACGCTGTGCCTCACCGCCCATGAGATGGGGCTGGGGACGGTCGTCGTAGGGCTCATGGATCAGGACGCCTGCAAGAAGGTGATCGGACTACCGGACGGCTATGAAGTGGCCGCCGTCATCCCCATCGGCCGCCCCGCCGTGGAACCCAAGGAAGGTCCGGCCCGCAAAGCGGTTTCCGAATTTGTTCATCTGGACGGGTTTGGAAAGAAGATGTTTTAAGGATAGGCTGTAGGGAACGGTCGCGACCGTTCCCTACAGCCTAAAAAGCTAACACCCTGAGCGCGAAGCGCTCATCGATCAATCGGCCAGCGCTTCACGTATTTTCTGCGCCAGATCGTTTAAGCGGTAGGGTTTTTGTAAAAACACCCGGACGCCTTTTTTCATGATCGCCTGCGCCTTGCCGTCGATGCTGTAGCCGCTCGACAGAATGGCCCGGATATCCGGATTGACGGTCTTGAGCCGGTCAAAGGTGTCGCCGCCGCTCAAGCCCGGCATGATCATGTCCAGAATAACCAGATGAATGTCGGCCCGCCGTTCGGTGTAGATTTCGATCGCTTTTTCGCCGCTGTCCGCCGTTAAAATCGTATAGCCCAGTTCCGTAAGCAGCCGGCTGGTGACGTCGGTGATGATTTCTTCGTCATCGACCAGCAGAATGGTTTCGCGCCCGCCGGTCAGAGCCGTCTCCGGCACGATATCCGTATCGGCCTTCCGGGATGATGCCGGCAGATAAATGTGGAAGGTCGTGCCCTGGCCTTTTTCGCTGTAGACGGTGATCATGCCGCCGTGGCCCTTGATGATGCCGTAGGCGGAGGCCAGTCCCAGCCCTGTGCCGCGTCCCATTTCCTTGGTGGTAAAAAACGGATCGAAGATCCGCTGCCTCGTTTTTTCATCCATGCCCACGCCGGTGTCGGTGACGGCGATTTTAATATAGACGCCGGGCTTTAAGTCGTAGAGGTTTCCCGATGCCGTGTCAAAGACGACGTTTTCCGTTTCCAGGTAAAGCGATCCGCCGCCGGGCATGGCCTGCCAGGCGTTGACGAAAAGATTGAGCAGGACTTGCTCGATCTGGCCCCGGTCCACTTCGGCGCTGCGGAGGTTGTCCGCGTATTTTTCATGGATGCTGATTTCTTTTTTGGTCCGGCTGAAAAGCGTGATGGAACGGCCGACCAGGTCGTTGATGTCGCAGACGGCGACTTCGTACCGGCCGGCGCGCGCGAATCCCAGCAGTTGTTTGGTGAGGCTGGCGCCGCTTTGCACGAGTGTTTGCACCGCCTTGAGCTGATCGTAGTATGGATGGGCGGCATCCACTTCCAGAAGCATGATGGAGGTGTAGCCCTGAATGCCCATCAACAGGTTGTTGAAATCGTGGGCGATGCCGCCGGCCAGCGTGCCGATGGCTTCCATTTTTTGAGCCTGATGAAGCTGCTCGGTGAGCTTCTTGCGTTCATCTTCCATGCGCATGCGGTCGGACACGTCCCGCGAGATGCCGCGAAAGCCGATGGGCTTTCCCTCCGCGTCGCGGATCAGCGAGACGGACATTTCCAGATAAATGATGGCGCCGTCCTTGCGGAACACCTGGTAGTCGGTGACGCGCGCCGGCTTGCCGTCGCGGTAAATCTGATTAAAGGCGACGTTGACTTTGGCGGCCATGTCCGGCGTGGTGTATGCGCGGTAATTCATCCCGATCAGCTCTTCGCGGCTGCGCCCCGACCAGTCGCGGGGTTTGTTCAAAAACATCAGCGTTCCTTTAAGATCCGTTTCGAAATAGTCATCGTCAATGCTTTCAATAATGGTCCGGTATTTTTCCTCGCTTTGCCGGAGGGCCTCTTCCGCCTTTTTGCGTTCCGTCACATCCAGAATAAAGGATATGGTGGCAGGCTTGCCCTGGTACATGATGTTGACGGCTTTAATATTGATCGTAATGACAGAGTGATCCGGTTTGACGACGCGCATATCGTAGCTTGCAGGCGCGCGTTCGCCCCTCTGGCGGGCCTCGTAATTTTTCCGGACAATGTCGCGGTCTTCCGGATGCGTGTAAAAACCCAGCGGCAGGCCGATGATGCCTTCCTCGCGGCCGATGGTTTTGAGGAGCTTCTGGTTGGCGTAAACGTACTTGCCGTCCTGAATGATCGATATGCCGTCATTGGTTTTTTCCATGGCGGTGCGATAGAGTTCTTCGCTTTCGCGAAGCGCAATTTCATCCGCCTTGCGCTTCGTGATATCGACGGCAAATGTCAGAATGGCCGGTCGTCCGTGGAAAATGATCATAACTGTGTTGATGTGCAGATAAATGATGGAATTATCCGGCTTGATCACCCGTAATTCATAATCGGTGTAGAGAGGCTCTCCCTTACGCCTGGCGTTATAGGTTTTTAAAACCCTGGCCCAGTCGTCGGGATGCACATAAAGCCCCTGCGGCTGGCCCACCAGGTTTTCATTTGGCCTTCCAATGGTGTTGAGGAGCTTTTGATTGGCGTAAACATATTTCCCGTCCTGCGTGATGGAGACGCCGTCGCTGGTGGCTTCCAGCGCCGTGCGGTAAAGCGTTTCGCTTTCGCGCAAAGCGTTTTCTTCCTGCTTGCGCCGTGTAATATCGGTGACGAAGGCAATGACGGCCGGCCTTCCCTGGTAGATAATGTCTGTTCCGGTTATGCCGATGACGGAGATAGAACCGTCCGGTTTGATAATCCGGGATTCGTAATAAGACGACTCTTTGTTTTCTTTTTTTCTGAGGTTGTAAAACTTTGCCCCCAGACCCACGTCATCCGGGTAGACGTAAATATCGGTTTGCGCGCCGATGATATTTTCATCGGGCCTGCCCAGAGTTTTCATAAGCCGCTGATTCACGTAAACATAAGCGCCTGTCCGGACGTCGGTGATGACGACGCCGTCGCTGGTGTTTTCCAGGGCTTTACGGTACAGTTCCTCGCTTTCGCGCAGGGCGTCCTGAGCGCGCTTGTGTTCCGTAATGTCATTGATGAAGTTGAGAACCGCCGGCTTTGATTGATACAAAATGTCCACCGCCTTGACACTTAAAAGAAGGGTGGACCCGTCCGGTCTAAGCGCGCGGATTTCATACGATGATGCGTTTTGGCCTTCTTTTTTTCTGGCCTTCAAATATTGCCGCCCCAAATTTCTGTCATCGGGATGAACGTACAGATCCACCGACTGGCCGACAATGTCTTCGCCGGGCCGGCCGACCGTGGCCATGAGGTGTTTATTGGCGAAAAGATATTTTCCTTCCCGGACGTCAATGATGCTGATGCCGTCGCTTGTGGATTCCAGCGCGGTGCGATAAAGTTCTTCGCTTTCACGCAGTGCTTCTTCCGTCTTTTTTTTCTGTGTAATGTCCCGGATAAAACTTAAAATGGCGGGTTTGCCGTGATAGACAATGCTTGCGGACGTCACGGTGATATACATGATCGATCTGTTGGGGCGGATGACGCGCAGTTCATTTTCCCCGGAGGTCGGCTCGCCGCGAAGTCTTTTGAGGTAATTTTCCTTGAGCTTTTCCTGGTCGTCTCGGTGCACGAGCATGCCCAGCGGTTTGCCGACGGGATTCTCTCCGGGAAAGCCCAATGTATCCAAAAATTTCTGGTTGATATAGGCATACTTGCCGTCTTGAAGAATAGAGACGCCGTCGCTTGTGGATTCCAGCGCCGTGCGGTAAAGGGCTTCGCTTTCACGCAATTCATTTTCCATCTGCTTTTGCCTGGTGATGTCTCGCAAAAAGGCCAGCACGGCGGGCTTATCCGAATAAATAATTTCCACAACGGAGATGTTGGCGTAGGCGATGGATGAATCCGGCTTGATGAAGCGCAAATCATAGTTGGGGTGCGGCAGCGGGCGTCCCTGGAGGCGGGCTTCGTAATTTTCCTGCAGAATGTGGCGGTCGTCCGGATGGACAAGCGGCCCCACAAGACTGCCGACCAGCGTTTCATTGGGGCGTCCGAGAGTCTCCATCAGTTTTCTATTGACGTAGACATACTTGCGGTCCTGGGCGATCATGATGCCGTCGTTGGTGTTTTCCAACGCGGTGCGGTACAGGGTTTCACTTTCGCGCAGGCGTTTTTCCTGCTTACGGTGTTCGGTGATGTCAAGCACGGTTGACCGGGACATTACAAAACGGCCTTCCGGGTCGGTGACGGCCGAGGCCGAAACCATCACGGGAAAACTGGAGCCGTCCTTGCGCAGCATGTCATATTCCACTTCCCGGATCATGCCTTTTTGGTTCAGTCTCTGGAAGATTTCCGGAAAGCGCAGGCGGCTTTCTTCGCACAGAATGTCCGCATAAGGCTTCCCGAGAAGCTCGTCGCGTGCATAACCCAGCCAGGAAAGCTCCGTGTCGTTCATCCGGATAATGCGTCCCTCGGCGTCGATGGAATGATATCCGCACGGCGCCTGGTTATACAGATCTTCAATTTCCCGGGCGGATCTGAGCAGGTCTTCTTCCATCCGGCGTCTTTTTTCTTGCGCGGCCGCTTCGCTGCGGATTCTGGCGATCAGGTAGGCGATGGCCGAAAAGATGAGCAGAAGAAAGAGGATGCCGATAATGAGTTTGTTGCGGAAGCTGGTCATGGCGGCCAGCACTGTGTTTTCCGGCGTGGCCACCACGATGGACCAGAACGTATTCACGATTTTAATCGGCATGTAAACGGCGTGCTTTTTAAAAACGCCCGCGCCGCCGTCCCTGGTTTGCTGTTTAAAGGTGTAAGTGGTGATGCCTGTTTCGCCCTTCATCATCTTTTGGGCCATGTCCAGAATATCCGGAAAATCCTTGCAGGTCTCCATAACGGAATGTCCGACATGGCCGGGAATGGGGCAGTAGATTTCGGTGCCTTTTTCCGTGATCATCCAGGCATAGCCGCTGTCTTCTATTTTAATATCGTCGAGATATTTCCGGGCGATGGCGTCAAACGAGATGAGAAAACCCACCGTGCCGTCAAAGGTTTTGCCCTGGAAAACCGGAACATGAAGCGCGACGGCGTAAAAGCCCTGCGCCGTCAGGAAAACATCGCTCAAAACAGGTTTTTTATTTTGCAGAATCAGACGGATATGGGACTGGTGCGAGATATCGGTTCCGATAATGCCTTCAACTTGCGGAATAGAATAAAGAATTTTCCCGCGCGCATCCACGCGGGTGACGCCCCGGATTTCATTCGGGGAGGTCTGGTGAACCGTTTGGAACAATTCCCGGCCCCGGGCCGAAATCTGCCTGACGTCTTCCTGAACGACAAGGTGCTCCAGCATTTGGATGTGATGGTTAAAATCTTCCTGAATGCCGTCGGCGGCCAGCCGGGCATGGATCATCTGCTGCCCATTGAGATCGGCCACGGCTTTTTGTTTGACGTCATTGTAAATCTGGTAAAAAAAGAAGAGAAAGATGACAAATCCGAAGACCAGGAAGATCAACTGTTTTTTGTATGACGGCATAAAAGGGCCTTTCCTTAGAGCAAATCCTCGGGATATTGACGCCTTACACGCAAGCACTATAGTTTGGTTTACCGGTGCAAGTCAACGAAATATTGGCGATTACCACAGAAGGAACACAACCGGACAACATCAATATCTATTTGACTTTTTTCAGTCTTAATTTTAAGTTTCGGCTGTTTTCCAAAGACTCTTGAAGGGATTTTCTCACAGATATGGCGGATGAAAGAAAACGTATCGTTATCACAGGGTTAGGAACAAAAAACGCCATAGCATGCTCCGTGGCGCAATTTGCCGCGGGTTTGCGCGCCGGGCGGACGGGTATTGAACCTATCGATCTGTTTGATACGACTACATTTCGAACGCATAAAGGCGGCCAGGTTAAAAATTTTAATCCCCGCCGGGATCTTCCTTCGGATATTTCGCAAAAACGCATGTCGCGCGCCGATCAACTGGCGCTTGCGGCAACGGTTGAAGCCCTGACCGACGCCGGTCTGTATCCGTTTCCCGACGTCATGAAAGAAGAGACGGGCGTCGCCATAGGCGGCGGTTCGGGCGGGCTTTTCGAGGCGGAAAACTTTTATGCGCAATTGCTCAAAAAAGGGATGAAACGGTCGCATTTTTCACGGTTATCCCCCATTTATTGCGCCTCGTCCGCCGACCGGATTGCTTCCGTTTTTGAGCTGGGCGGTTTGCGCACGACGTTTATGACGGCCTGTTCGGCGGGCGCCACGGCGCTGGGCTACGCCCGGGATATGATTTTAAACGGCCAGGCCAAAAGAATGCTGGCCGGCGGGGTGGAGCCGATGTGCCGGATCACCTATGCCGCGTTCAACGCGCTCAAATCGGTGGACGAAGATGCCTGCCGTCCTTTTTCCAAAAACCGCGCGGGGCTTTCGCTGGGCGAAGCTTCGGCCATTTTGGTGATGGAGACGCTCGACGACGCGCTTGATCGCGGCGCGAAAATTTATGGAGAACTTCTGGGCTATGGCGTCACCTGCGATTCGTTTCATATGACCGCGCCGGATGAGAAAGCCTCCGGGGCCGTGCGCTCCATGCAGGCGGCCCTTAAAGACAGCGGACTTTCCCCTGCCGACGTCGATTACATCAACGCGCACGGCACGGCCACGCCGGTTAACGATGTGACGGAAACCAAGGCGATTAAGGAAGTGTTCGGCGCGCGCGCCAGGCGGATTCCGGTGAGCTCCACCAAGTCCATGCACGCGCATACCCTGGGCGCGTCGGGCGCGCTCGAAGGCATCGTAAGCCTGCTGGCCCTGACGCGAGGCTTTATTCCCCCGACCATCCATTATGATGAGCCCGATCCGGACTGCGATCTGGATTACGTGACCGAAGGGGCGAGGAAGGCCGACTTGCGCGTGGTGCTCTCCAATTCTTTTGCGTTTGGCGGCAACAATACCACGGTGATTTTTGGAAAGTATGAAGGGCGGGGCGCGGTTTATGAATAAACAGCATCTTCCGGATGAGAAGCGCATTGTTGTAACCGGCCTGGGGCTGGCAACTCCCTTGGGGACGGGCAAAGAGGCTTTTGCCGAAAAGCTTTTCGCGGGCGCCTCGGGCATAGCCCCGGTGCAGGCGTTTGACACAAGCGCCGCGGCCTCCCGCCTGGGCGCTGAGGTGCGCGATTTTGCGCCGCGCGATTTTATCTCCGTGAAAAGTTTACGGCGGATGGACAAAACGTCGCATTTGACCACCGCGTCGGCCCGGATGGCGCTTGATGACGCGGGCATTGCCGTAACGAACGACAACCGCGACCGCGTCGGTATTTTGCTGGGCACCGCCTTCGGCTCCACCGACATCACGCTGCAGTTTGCCAACGCGCTTCTGGGCGAGGGGCCTTCTGCGGTCAATCCGATTCTGGTTCCCAATACCGTCATGAACGCCCCGGCGGGGCATGCCTCCATCGAGCTGGGGTTTCGCGGCGTCAATACCACCGTCACGCATTATGCCGTTTCCGCGGAAATGGCGATGGCGTACGCCGTCTCGGAGCTCAAACGCGGCGCGGCGGATGTGATGCTGACCGGCGGCGTGGATATTCTGTCGAAATTTTATTATGAAGTTCTGTCCCGATTCCGGAGCTTGTCGCCCGATGACGGGAAGGAAGAAGGCGCGCGTCCTTTTGATGTGACGCGAAACGGCTACGTTGCGGGCGAAGGCTGCGGCATCTTGTGTCTGGAAACGCGAGCCGGGGCGCTTAAGCGCGGCGCGCATATTTACTGTGAAATTGCGGGCGCGGGATTAGGTTCGTCTCCCTGTCCGCCCACCGCCTGGCCGAAAAACCCCGATGGCGTTGTGCGAACGCTGAGGCGCGCGCTGGCTCATGCCTGCGTGACGCCGCGGGACGTAACCGCGGTGATGGCGGCGGGCAACGGCGGGAAAATTTTGGATGCGACGGAAGCGGCCGCTTACGATCAGGTCTTTGCCGCGTGCGGGTCAATGCCTTTCATCACATCGATCAAAGGGGCCATCGGCGAGAGCTTTTCCGGCGGCGGGATTCGGGCTTGCGCTTTGGCTTTATCTATGGAAAAAGGGTGTCTGCCGCCGACGGCGGGGCTGAGGGAGCCGCTTTCGTCCATGAATGCGGTGGCGGGAGAAAAAAAGGCAATGGATATGACGCATGCGCTTCTGGCCGGCATTTCCTTCGGCGGAACGTATGCGTATCTTGTTTTCGCCAATGGCCAACATTAGGGAGGTCCGGTTTTGAACATCGGGGAATGGATCAGCAAGCGGGCGATTATCGCCCCGGAAAAACCGTTTCTGACGGAGAAAGACAAAACCTGCAATAATCGGCAGTTCAACCGCCGCGTGAATCAGACGGCGCACGCGCTATCAGAGCTTGGCCTGATCAAGGGCAGGCGCGTGGCGCTTTTGATGTCCAACTGCAGCGAGTTTCTGGAAATCTTTTTTGCCTGCGCCAAAACCGGTGTCATCATGGCGCCGCTCAACACCCGCCTGGCCGTGCCTGAGCTTTGCTACATCCTGCGCGACAGCGAACCGGACGTTCTGATTTACTCGCCGGAATTTGCCGAGAAAGTGGCGGCGATTGCCGCCGCGGGGGTGAAGGTCCCAAACGTTTACCGTCAGGGGGGAAAGCCGGATGCGTCCGATCCCCTGTTTTCCGCGCTGGTGCAGGAAATGGACGAAGCCGAGCCGGTGGAAAGTCTGGGCGTTGATCTTTCCGATCCGCTTTTTATCATGTACACTTCCGGCACCACGGGCGATCCCAAGGGCGCGGTGCTGTCGCATCAGAATATTTTGTTCGGGGCGATTCATTCGCTTTTGGGTTACGGCATCGACCGCTCGTACAAGTCGCTGGTGGTCGCGCCGCTGTTTCACATCGGCGCCCTGGCTGCGTCCGTAACGCCGATTGTGTACGCGGGCGGATCCATCGTTGTCAGCAGTTTTTACAGTGCGTCGGAAGCGCTTCAAACGATGATCCGGGAAAAAGTCAATTACATGTTCGGCGTTCCCGTCATGTTTCAAATGATGGCCGACACGCCCGAATGGCGTGACGCGGATCTGTCGCATGTCCATTTTTTCATTTCCGGCGGCGCGCCGATTCCGCTTCCGGTCATCCGCAAATATCAGGATGAAAAAGGCGTGGGCTTTGTCCAGGGCTATGCGCTTACCGAAACGGGGCGGCTGACCTCTCTGGATCTGGAAGACTCCATCGCCAAGGCGGGCTCCGTCGGCAAGGAAGTGTTTCATGTGAACCTGCGCATTGTTGACGATCACGGTCTGGACGTGCCGCCGTCTGCGCCTGGCGAAATCATCGTCCAGGGACCCAATGTGTTTGCCGGCTACTGGAGAAAAGAAGAAGCCACGCAAGCGGTATTTAAAGACGGGTGGTTTTACACCGGCGATATGGGCCGGCGCGATGAGGACGGTTTTGTCTATATTGTCGGGCGAAAAGTGGAGATGATCATTTCCTCGGGCGAAAATATCTATCCGGTGGAAGTGGAGCGCGCCTTGCAGGCGCTGCCGGGGGTTCGCGAAGCCGCCGCGGTTGGCATGCCCGACCGCAAGAGAGGCGAGGTGGTGGCCGCGTTTGTTATCGCGCAAAAGGACGTGTCGCTTGCCGAGGCCGAGATTATAAACGCGCTTTCCGGAAAAATCGCCCATTATAAAATTCCCAGGCGCGTATTTATCGTGGATGAATTTCCGCGCAATTCCGGCGGAAAAGTGTTGAAAAGAATTTTAAAGAAACGCACGGAAGAACTATAAAAGAATAAAGAGGTTTTATGAAGTTTAAGTTGATTTATCCGAAGTGGGAGAAGCTCGATCGACAGACCCGTTTTAACCTGCCGCCGCACGGGCCGGTGGTGATGGCCGCAGCCTTGCCTTCCGATGTCGAGGTGGAATTTATCGATGAAAACGTTGAGCCCGTGAATTTTGACGCGGCCGTTGATTTTGTCGGGATTTCCATGATGCTCACCGCGCAGGTGAAGCGCGGCTGGGAAATCGCCGACACATTTCGCGCCCGGGGGATCAAAGTGATCTTGGGCGGAATTGCCACGATGCTGCACGCCGAGGAGTGCGAAGCGCACGCCGACGCGGTTTTCCTGGGCGAAGCCGAAGGCCGGCTGGAGCAAGTTTTTAAGGATTTCAAAGAAGGAACGTTGCAGAAAGTTTATAACTACATGTGGAATTTCCCGCCGATTGAAAGCGTCGGGACGGCGAGGCGCAGCATCCTCAACCGCGAGAAGTATAATTATCGCGGCGTCCAGATGGTTGATTTGATCCATGCTTCGAGGGGCTGCCGTTTTAATTGTTATCCCTGTTGCACGCGGTTTTTAGGTGGAAAGAAATTTCGTCCGCGGCCCTTTGACAAGGTTGTAGAGGAAATGGCCGCCATCGACAACAACCGCCTGTTCATCGTCGATAATTCGCTGGCGCAGGACAAAGACTGGGAGATCGGTCTGTTCAAGGAGATGGTTCCGCTGAAAAAGAAATGGTGCTGCCACCCCATCGAAAACGATGACGAGGTGCTCGATTGGGCGGCCCGGGCGGGAGCCTGGTTTGTGTATCAGACGATTTTTGATTCCTCCAATCTGATCCGCGACCGCGTTAAGCGCTACCACGATTTCGGCATCGGCGTGGAAGGCAGCATCCTTCTGGGACTGGATTACCATACGGAGGATTACATCAAGCGGCTGGTGGATTTCCTTCTGGATATCGAACTGGACATGGCGGAATTCACGGTTCTGACGCCGTTTCCGCACACCAAGACGTATGACGACATGCATAACGCCAACCGCATCATTTCCCGCGATTGGAACGATTACACCTGCGGCAAGGTGGTGATTCAGCCCAAGTTGATGACGCCCGAGAAGCTTCAGGAAATGTACTACTACAGCTGGGACAAGTTCTACGAGGAAGAACCGGCCAACTACAAGATGTTCAAGCTGCTCAAGCAGGTGATGGATAAGGAGAAGGCGGACGGGACCTTCAAACCGCGCGTGCGGGGTTAGGCGAATGTCCGCAATGAAAGGAGATCGGAAGAAGATGAAAAAAATTGGCAGGAAGGCTGCCCTGGTCATTGACGGCGGCCATGTCAGTTTCGAGGATATGATCGCCGTCGCCAAAGACGGCATGAAGGTGTCCATAAGCAAAGCGCCCGCATTTGTCAAAAGCATGGAAACAACACGCAAGATGCTGATGGACGCCATGTCTAAAGGCGTTGCGGTGTATGGCGTCAACACCGGCTACGGCAAGTCCTGCGGCAACCGCATCGATATGAAGCGGGCCATGAAAAGCGGAATCAACATTCTCCGGTTTCACGGCTGCGGCACGGGCGACCCGATCGGGATAGAAGAAACGCGCGCGGCGATGCTGACGCGCGTGATGTGCCTGGCGCGCGGCTATTCGGGCGTGTCTGTCGCCCTGCTGCAACAGATGGCGGATTTTTTAAACGCGGGAATTACCCCCATCGTTCCGGCGGAAGGCTCCGTCGGCGCCTCCGGCGATTTGACCCCCATGTCGTACATCGGGGCGGCGCTCATGGGCGAAGGCGACGTGTTTTATGAAGACGATATCCTGTCGGCAAAAGACGCGATGAAAAAGGCGGGCCTCAAACCTCATGCGTATCTGCCCAAGGAACCGCTTTCGATGGTCAACGGCACCACCACGATGACGGGAATTGCGCTTATGACCGTGGAGCGGGCCTATCGCGTTCTGGATGCCGCCATTTTTGCCACGGCGCTTTGTGTGCACGCGATGAAAGGCAACGCCCATCATTATCATCCGGTCATTTCCGAAGCCAAGCCTTTTGCCGGCCAGACCTACGTTGCCAAGAAAATATCCCATCTGCTGTTGTCGAAGGTCTCCGCCGGACAACTTGAAGACGACGCGCTGGAAACCCTGCAGGACCCGTATTCGCTGCGCTGCGCGCCGC
>CAZGDK010000049.1:0-9008 GCA_964525155.1 uncultured Smithella sp.
ATAACGTTTGGCCGTGATCAGATGAATGCGCACCTGGTCACAGGTTTCGGCAAACGGATCTTGTGTCAGCAGGCGCGACGTTCCATGCGCCATCCAGACATTTTCCGGAAAGCGGTACTCCGCTAAACGGGGCAAAAGCCGGTTGAATGCGTCGTCTTCCCAATAGGTGTCTTCACATCGCAGTTTGCAAAAGACATCGCCGTGAATGTGAAAATCCAGAGAGCACGGATAACACACAAAACCGTCGCCTTCCTGAGTCTGCGCGTTTACCTTCGAAAAAAGTTTTGTCTCCTCCTGTCTGGTCCGACGCCATACATGCAATTGCATTGCCGGATTTTCCGTTAAGACATGGAATCTGGTCATGGTTTCTCTCCTTTCCTGTCCGCCCCTTTTTACAAGGGGTGTTAACACGCATTAAATAATACTGGATATAATTCTGATGTCGTTTCCGGAGGAGAGATCGCGGGAGTTCGAAGGCCACCCTTTGATAAACGCTGCATCAACACGGCTGGAGTTGATGTAATTGCGGCCGAATTATCGGCGATATTGATGCCAAAGTCAATACGGATCATTTTGGCCTACCCGCCGAAATGCCACATGCCGGCTGTAAGCATCAAAATATTGAATAAAAAAGTCTTTTTTTGCACTATAACGCCGGAATATGCTAAAGCGGGAGGCAAGGTAAAATCCACCCCCACCCCTCCTTTAGAAAAGGAGGGGAACTTGCGCTGACGCGCAAAATCCACCCTACCCCTCCTTTACGAAAGGAGGGAAATGCGTGCAAGGTTATATGGCATTACTCTGGGCAAACAACATATCCGTCAGTTTCGGCGGGCCGCTATTGCTTTCCGGCGCATCGCTGCAGATTGAAGCGGGGGAGCGCATCGGGCTTCTGGGCCGCAACGGCTCCGGCAAATCGACGCTGATGAAACTGCTGGCGGGGATGATTCCGCCGGACCGGGGCGAAATCGTCTGCGATAAAAACATCCGCGTCTCTCTTCTGCCGCAGGATATTCCGGATCTGCCGGGAACCGTTTATGATGTTGTGGCGTCGGGCGGAAAGGCGCATCTGGATTTGCTGCACACCTATCACGACCTCGCCATGCAGTTGCATGACGGCGGCGATGAACGGCTTTTAAAAAAGATGGAGCAGGTTCAGCATCAGCTGGAGACCTCGGGCGCCTGGCAGTTCCATCAGAAGGTTGAAACGATCCTCACCCGGACGTCTCTTTCCGAAAACACTCAATACCAGCTGCTTTCGGCGGGCCTGAAACGCCGCGTGCTTCTGGCGCGGGCGCTGGTTAGCGATCCGGACATCCTGCTTCTGGATGAGCCCACCAACCATCTGGACATCGATTCCATCCTCTGGCTCGAAGAGTTTCTGCAAAACTTTGACAAGACTCTGCTGTTTGTCACGCATGACAGGACCTTTTTGCAAAAAATCGCCACGCGCATTGTGGAAATCGACCGGGGCAAACTCTTTTCGTTTTCCTGCGCCTATGCAACCTATCTGGAACGGCGGCAGGCGATGCAGGAGGCCGAGGAAAGCCAGTGGCAGACCTTTGACAAAAAGCTGGCCAAAGAAGAGGTTTGGGTTCGCCAGGGTATCAAGGCCAGACGAACGCGCAACGAAGGGCGCGTGCGCGCGCTTTTGAAGATGCGTAACGAGCGGGCCTTGCGGCGCGAGCGCGAAGGCCGCGCGGCATTTACGGTTTCCGAATCCGAACGCAGCGGCAAGCTGGTGGCGGAAGCGGAATCGATTGGTTTTGCCTACGCGGATAAAAAGATCATCGACTCTTTTTCCACGCGCATCCTGCGGGGCGACCGCGTCGGCATCATCGGTCCCAACGGCTCGGGCAAAACGACGCTCCTCAAAGTGCTCTTGGGGGAACTTCCCGCCGCCTCCGGAAAGATTCGCCTGGGAACGAACATCGCCATCGCCTACTTCGATCAGTTGCGCGCGCAGTTTGACGAGGCCAAATCACTGCGGGATAATGTCGCCGACGGCAACGACACAGTTTTTATAAACGGCGCGCCCAGGCATGTGGTGGGCTACTTGCAGGAGTTTCTTTTCCCGCCCGCGCAGATTGTCGCGCCGGTTTCGACACTTTCCGGTGGCGAGCGCAATCGCCTGCTTCTGGCCAGTCTCTTTTGCAAGCCGTCCAACGTGCTGGTGCTCGACGAACCCACCAACGACCTGGATGCCGAAACGCTGGAGCTTCTGGAAGACCGCCTGCTGGAATACGGCGGAACGATTCTGCTGGTGAGCCATGATCGGACGTTTCTCAACAACGTCGTGACGTCCACCATCGTCCTGGAAGGCGAAGGACGCCTCCGGGAGTATGTCGGAGGCTATGACGACTGGGTGCGCCAGCGCGGGGAAGCCAAAGACAAACCGGCTGTCAAAGACGCCAAGGTCAAAAAACAAAAGCAGCCGCAGGGAAAAACCAAATTGTCGTTTAAGGAAACACGGGAGCTGGAAGACCTGCCGCCAAAGATCGAAGCGCTCGAGCGCGAAAAAGCCGAGCTTCTGGCTCTGATCAACGATCCGGAATTTTACAAAAGCCGCGATCAGGCGCGTATGGCGGACGTCAACACCCGGCTTACGATGCTGGAGGCGCAGCTTGAAGAAGCATACCTGCGCTGGGATGAATTGGAGGAGATGGCGGCGAGGTTTGCGGGGTAAAATCCTCCCCTAACCCCTCCTTTAGAAAAGGAGGGGACTTGTGCTGGCGCGCAAAATCCTCCCCAAGCTCCTCCTTTAAAAAAAAGGGCTTGCGGAAGTCCCCCTTTTTCAAAGGGGGATTCAGGGGGATTTTAACAATGAACTTACAGCAAAAAATTAAGAGGCTTCTTTCATGAACATCAAGACGATCCTTTTTCCCCGGCAATTGGAAGCGGACGGCGTGGCGGAGAAAATCCGCGCGGCGCTGGATGCGCGCAAGGTCCGGCTTTATTCCGGCGGTACCCTGAACGTGCCGGTGGTGGCCTTTAACGATGCGCTGATCAGCGCGCTTCGCAAAGCACGGATGCAAAGCCGCATCCGTGTCGGTCTTGATGAAATTTTGGAAAAACTGGCCGCGGAAAAAAAAGGACTCGATGAATTGCGGGAAAAAACAGCCACCGTCCAGGGGGAAAGAATGTCGCGGCTGCTGCTGTTTTCGAACGACGGAGCCGAGCGTTTCTACGGCAACATCGAAAAAACCCTCATCCGGCATGATCCGCGGGTTCTCGGCTGCATGATCGAGGCGGACGAAAACGCGCTGGGCCGCATGCTGATTGGAAAAACCGGCAAGGTCAAAGTGATTCTAATCGACCATAAAGACGCCGTGTCCGATATTTTACGCGCTCTTATGTGAAAAGCGTCCAATTCGTACATTTATGTCAATTG
The DNA here is from genome assembly GCA_964525155.1 of uncultured Smithella sp. Lineage (GTDB taxonomy): Bacteria > Desulfobacterota > Syntrophia > Syntrophales > Smithellaceae > UBA8904. The sequence continues at coordinate 3,392 of CAZGDK010000049.1, forward strand.
ACAAGCATCGTCAGATGATTTAGTTAAAACGAACCATATGCCTAATCCTGAGTTTTTTCAGGAACGGAGGAACCATTTTTTTGGGGCGCATCGCTTTTTGCGTAGGGCAACCTTTTCGGCCCGAGCCCGTCAGCTAACTTCGTAGGCTTCGATGAGGAGAACCATCCGGAAACGTCCGGGAGCATGATTCTCCCGGAAAACAGTTCAGGAGGTTTTTATGTCAACATCCGATGAGAGTGGCAGTAGCGACTCATTCCAGACGTCATCCCCCCGCTCATGGCTCAACAAAAAAGTCCTGCTTCTGGCCGCAGGTTCGATCGGTGTTGTCTTTGGCGACATCGGCACGAGTCCGCTTTATGCCATCAAGGAATGCTTCCACGGCAAACACGCCATCATGGCCGGCCCGGATAATATCCTGGGTGTTTTGTCGCTCATTTTCTGGTCCATGATCATTGTGGTCGGCATCAAATATGTCGTTTTCATTCTGAAGGCGGACAATCGCGGCGAAGGCGGCATCTTTGCCCTTTTGGGCCTGTTGCATTCCTCCGGTAAAAACTTTTCCCGCGGCACGCAGGCCGTTTTGTTGTTTGCCGGCATTTTGGGCGCGGGGCTTCTGTATGGCGACGGCGTCATCACGCCGGCCATCTCCGTGCTTTCCGCCATTGAAGGCCTCGAAGTCGCCACAAAAGCCGCCAGGCCTTTTGTGCTGCCTTTAACCTGTATCGTGCTGGTGGCCCTGTTTGCCGTGCAGCACCATGGCACAGCGCATATCGGGAAATTATTCGGGCCGGTCATGCTCGTCTGGTTTGTGGCCATCGGCGCTTTCGGCATTATGGAAATCGTCCGGATGCCGTCGGTTTTATACGCCTTAAATCCGGTCTATGCGTTGCGGTTTTTTCTGAACAACGGAACGCACGGCATTGTCGTGCTCGGCTCGGTTGTTTTGTGCATTACCGGCTGCGAGGCGCTCTATGCGGACCTGGGCCATTTCGGGCGCGATGCCATTCGCCTGTCCTGGTTTGCCTTTGTGCTTCCCGCCCTGCTTTGCAACTACTTCGGACAAGGCGCCTTGCTGCTTGCGCATCCGGAGATGAACGTGAACCCCTTTTACAATATCGTGCCCGCGCAACTTTTGTACACCATGATCGCCCTTTCCACCGCCGCAACGATCATTGCCTCGCAGGCGCTGATCTCCGGCGCGTATTCGCTCACACAGCAGGCCGTGCAGTTGGGCTTTTGCCCGCGATTCCGTGTCGTGCATACCTCCAGCGAAATGCAGGGGCAGATCTACATTCCGTTTGTCAATTACGCCCTGATGGTCGCCTGCCTGGCCGTGGTTATCGCCTTCAAGGAATCCGGAGGGCTGGCGGGCGCGTACGGCATTGCCGTGACCAGCACCATGATCATCACCACGCTTCTGTATGCCCTGGTGCTCGCGCACCGCAGGCATTGGTCTTTATGGAAAGTGGCGCTCATCGCCTTCATCTTCCTGGTGTTCGATCTGGCCTTTTTCGCCGGCAATATTTTTAAAATTGCCGACGGCGGATGGTTCCCCCTCGCCATTGCGGGGGCCATTGCCCTGGCGATGAGCACCTGGAAAAAAGGGCGCGAAGAACTCTACCGGAAACTCATCGGATCACGATTTCCGCTGGATTTGTTTCTTGATGAAATCGGGAAAAACCGCATGACGCGGGTGTCCGGATGTGCCGTTTTCATGACCCTGTCGCCGGTGGGAACGCCGCCGACGCTGCTTCACCATATCAAGCACAACCATGTGCTGCACGATAAAGTCGTCCTGCTTTCCATTATGTCGATGGACACGTCGACGGTTCCCGCAGGCGAGCGGATCAAGCTTACGGATCTGGGCCAGGGATTTTACCGGCTGGAGGCCTTCTACGGTTTCATGCAGAAACCCAATGTTCCGCAGATTATGAAAATCGTCGCGCAACATGGACTGGTAACCGATCCTATGACCACCACTTACTACATGGGACGGGAAACGCTGCTTACCAGCGGCTCATCCAAAATGATGCGCTGGCGCAAGGCGCTCTTTGCCTTTATGTCCCGTAATGCGGGCAATCCCACATCTTATTTCGGCATTCCCGCCAACCGGGTGGTGGAGCTGGGCACGCAAATTGAATTGTAAGTTCTTCGCTCTGCATGATTACGGAGAATGGATATAATCTATCCAGGTGGATATGTAGACTGAATATTTTATATCCGGATCAAGAGCCGCTGCTATCCGTTGCGTAATATATGGATTATGGGTTTTGTCTAATATCTAAGCAATAACAGTAATATATGCGTCTTTCTCCCGGCTTGGCATGCGATATGCTATTTAGAGAAGCCAACGAATGGCAAGTGAAAGGAGAACAAAACAATGAGAAAAGTTTACATGATAGCTGTTGCGGTTTTGGTGGTTGTGGGGATGTCGTCTTACGCTTTGGCCGATTCGGGCTGGGCCAACGGACATCGCCCGGATTCCCGCTATCAGCGCGAGCAGCCGTATTCTCAGCATGATCATCGTGATTTTCGCAATGATCGGATGCGCCGGGACTTCCGGGCGGACCGGAGAGATTATTACCGGCCCGTCGTGGTCCACAGGGGCCCCATCGCGCCGCCCGCACCGGTTGTCCGCGTATATGCACCGCCGGTCCCGGCTGTGAGCCTGTATTTTCCGGGATTCAGTATCCAGTTTCGTTAATCAGGGTCGGCTGCCCCTTCCTCATCCGATGACCTGAACGAAGGCCGGAAATGTTCGAAATAGTGAACCTTTCCGGCCCTTCTTTTTTCTTTCTTATCCGCCGTCATCAACATGAATATTAAATAAATCCGGTCTGTTCCTTTGAGAACAAGAGGTTACCCCCCCCTGTTTTGGGGTATTGCTTCATGCCGTCGCCTGACTTGATTTTGCCGGTGGCCGTGCCTAAAATATTTTCATACGCGGTTTTGAGTCCCGATGAAGACAGGGGTGACAGGCATCAGGCAACAAAACATAAAAAAGAGGGTTGGCGAGGCGAGAGTTAACCAGTCAACAAATGGTGATCATACATGAAAGGAGGGAGAATCATGTTTGCACCGAAAAGAATTCTCGTGCCGACAGACTTTTCCAGCGATTCGGATGAAGCCTTGAAAGAGGCGGTGGAATTGGCCAAACAATACCATTCAAAGGTTTATCTGCTTCACGTTTCGGAACCGATCATGCAGTGCAGCGCGGATTATTGCCTGGATTTGGTGGCCTTGAAACAGGCGGAAGCCGAAGAAATCAACCGGGCGCGTCATTCGATGCAGGAGGAATTGCGAAAATTGGGTATGACCGAAGATGTCGAAATCATCAGCGACATTCGCGAAGGCGATACGGTCACGGAAATTTTAAAAGAACAAGATGAAAGAGGCGTGGATCTGATTGTCATGCCGTCGCATCGCAAAAAAGGATTGATCGACCGCATCATGGGGGCGATTTCCGAAAAAGTCATGGCGGAGGCGACCAGTCCCGTACTGCTGGTGCGACATTAGACCAGGCAAGATGGATCAAAAAGAAGACAGGCGGCAGGCACTCCGATGCCGCCTGTCTTTCGTTTTCATCATTATTTTTTTGTCCGGACCGTTGCGGTTCCTTCGGAAAATTCAGCGGGCTGATCCTTCGCATCGCCAAGGACCGTTTTGATTTTGACGCCTCTGGTCTTAACGCCGATGTCCCTGCTTCTGGTTTTAACGGCGTAAATGCCGCCTTCTTCTTTCAGGTTCAGATCACCCAGCTCCGAAACGCTGGCATAGACGATGATGTTTTCCTCGCCGAAGGGCGGGTTCACTTCCAGCTCGAATTTGTCTTTGCCCGACGGGATTTCATACGTCACGCCGCCTTGAAAGTAATTATCCTGACGGTAGGGATTGGGCAGGAGCTGTACATTGTTTTTGGCCGCATCGCGGTAGATGACACGGGCAAAAAAAGGCTTGTTGGCCTTCAAATAAATTTTGATCTTTTCCCCTTCACGATAAGCCTGCTTGTCCGTCCAGACTTTCACGGCAAGCGGGAGCGACGGATCATCGGGCGTTGCCTCCGTCTGAACCTTTTTCATCGCCTTTTCATCGGGGATAACGTCTGTCTTGATTTTGATCTTATAGCAATCGCCCATCGCCGGGTCTTTGTACCAGCTCTTTTCCAGGATTTCGAGCACCGCCACCGTTGCATGGGCATAGGCGGAAACCAGGTCTTTCTGAAGCTCGAAGTCTTTCACTTCCGTGGCGGACGAGACATAGGCCTTGACCGACTCGACGGCGTTTCGCTTGGCGTCGGCAAGCGCCGCCGTTTCCGTCTGCTTGCGCGATTTGTCGTCACCCATGCAGGCGGAGCCATCGGCGATCTTAATGGTGGACTGCGCGGCATAAAGCGGCGCGGCAAAAGCCATCAGAGCGATCAACATCCATATCATTTTGCGCATGAAAAACCTCCCCTTTTACGGTGCTAATGAACGATCAACGGATCATTGAGAAAATACAATCCGCCTTAATCATAATATTCAAATCTGAAATCGCCTTCTCCTTCAATGTATCGGGATTGAGGATTTTGTTTACCATCCGTCCGTTTGGACACCTCTTTTTTCACATAATGCCCAATATCGGATGCGAGGATAATACCATCGCCGTTATGAAGTGATTTATTATCAAAAGACTCTAAAAACGTTTTCGTAAAGACGCCATGCCCTACGCGCACATCTTCCGCAGCCGTTTCATTCTTCCCGCCGGCCGTAATGATTTGCACGGCATCATGCGGGTGCGAAGCTCGGCTGACCGTTTTCGGGATTGCCCCATACCCCGAATAGCAGGAATCGAAAACCAGCAAGATGTGCTTTGCCTTATACCGTTTGATGACATCGCGAATTTTCTCCATGGAGATGGCGGTACCCCGGTAATTGCTCTTTCTGGCATCCCGGGGCAGAATGTATCCTTCCATGTCACCGTTTTTTAAAACCTCCGTATCGCCGTGTCCGGCGAAATAGACAAACAGCGCGTCGTCTTTCCCCAAAGTATACGGCAACTCGTCAGCCAAAATCCTCATGATCCCCGCTCTTGTTGCATGGGACTCAGGAATTTCGATGACCTTGTCAAAATTCATTTTATGGAGATGTTCTTTAACAGCTTGCGCATCTTTTACGGCATAATCGAGCGTGTCATAATCCGAACTGTGATACTTGTTAATCCCAACCACAACGGCAACTTTACGGTTGTATGCTGCTCCTGCTTTTTTAGCATAGGTTTCATTGCCTTGAATCTCTATTTGCTGTCTGACATTTTTTCCCCTTACGTCATAAGCCTTAACCACAAAGCGGTTACTTTCCTGGCCAAGCGGAAGATCAACGGTATATTTCTTCACATCTCCCGGCAAGATGGTTTTTTCCAGCATGCTGAGATCGTCGGACAATGTGCATTTAACATCATTGACAGTGACGGATCGAATGGCATTTTTGCCAGAGGCTAATATCACAAAAGAAGCCTTCTGATTTCCGATGATTTTCACGCCGCGCGCCGCTTTGGGTTCAAGAATTTTCAGCCACGGACCGTTTTCGCCTTGCTCATGTTTGTTTTTTGATTTACCGGCAAGATTTAATTTTGCTTC
>CAZGDK010000049.1:9108-21948 GCA_964525155.1 uncultured Smithella sp.
TTTCGCCTTGCTCATGTTTGTTTTTTGATTTACCGGCAAGATTTAATTTTGCTTCTTGAACAAGCAATCTTGTCTGTTCGATTTCGGGATATTCCAGCTTGGCTTCAATATCTATGATACGCCCGTTTCTTTCAATCTTCACATTTACGGTGTTTCCATACATTGTAATGAATTTATCTCCTTCACGCCATGCATCTGGAACACTTTCAATCTTTGCTCCATTTATTTCAAGAATGTGATCTCCTTTCATCAGTCCATTTAAATCGGCTATCCCACCCTCAACGATAAAATCAACTCTTTTCCCTGTCGATGACATTCCGGCATGTACTTTATAAGACTTATTTAAGATCTTCTCCCCTGTTTTGATTGCGTCTTTGTAATCATGAAGAGCCATGTGATCATTTAGATTCTTGAAAAGTATCCTCATTCTGTAAAAATCACGCGCTGCTTCAGCGCTATTTTTAAACAAATCGGGAGGAACCTTTTGATGTTTCTGCATTTCGTAATACTTAGGGGTTCCGACCGTTTTCATTGCTTCAACGCTATATTGATATGCTTCTCCCAGCTTACCTTGCTTATATTTCATTCCCGCAAGCTGAAGATAACCACCATAAGCTGCATCCGGATACAGCTCGATACTTTTCAGAAAATACTTTTCAGCATTATAATAGTCTTCAAGTGCCAGATAAGAAAATCCCAGTAATGTGGTAGTTGCAAAATCGGCATTAACAGGTTCGCCAAATGGAGAAATCATCAACGGCTTGCCCTTTTGATTGGATTCGAGAGCCGCTTCTAACTCTGGAATTGCTTTATCATAATTCTCTTTAGTCATATGCGAGGCACCACTGGCGAGATGCGATATCGTGCATCCTGTTAAATTGAAAATCATGAAAGCAAGAGCAACAAACACAGCATAAAAATAATATTTCTTCATTATTTATTCCACCTCCTGAATATTTTGAGAACAACGATCTTTAAATTAATAAAGCTGCCGGGACATTCAACATGCGCATCGATCCGATGCATATTATGCCGAATGCCGTCTTGCGTTTACCCTTCACGAATTATGAATATTTTTGTTGATGCGAATGAGAATATAAATGGTTTCAGATCGCGTCAATGCGTTTTTTGCCTAAACGATATTACACAATTCGAAATTATTGTTTTCATAAGAAAGTCGGGCAATTCATAACACCATCCCAGAGCATTGTCAATTCTGGCATTCCAGTCTTCCAGTCGCGCCGCCCAAATTGTTCTCCGGGAACGGGCATTGGCGCGGTTGTGTAAAAACAAGAGGTTTTATCATCGGCAGAGCAATTGCCCCATCTGTTTTTAAATGCCCTTTTCACATCCTTCTGGCAGCACTATCCATCTACCACTCAGATTCCATTGACATTTGTTCTTATTTCCATTAATTAGATCAGTAACAACTAACTGGTGTCATCAAGGAAAAAACATGGAACAAATCATCAAAATTCACATCAAGAAATTGCCCGAAGGCGTATATCTTGCCACATCAAAAGAAGTGCCCGGCCTCGTTGCCCAGGGTCGAACCGTTACGGAAACACTGGAGATCGCCCGTGATGTTGCAAAAAAACTTCTTGAAGCCAGAAGCCAACGTCAAAACAAATTTAAAGTATCGAAAGTAAAAAATTCTTTCGATTATCCAATGATTGTGAGCGCATAGAATGGGGCGTCTGGCTGGTTTCCGCTATCGTGAGATTGTCAAACGTCTCAAATCCTGCGGTTTTGCATTCGATCGTCACGCGGCGGGAAGCCACGAAATCTGGTACAATGAATCGAAAAATCTATACACCACCATTCCAAACCACGCAGGCGACATGCCGGAAGGAACGTTAAGGGCCATTCTCAAGCAAGCCCACATTACACCTGATGAATTTTTGAAAAAGAAATAGACTGAAAACGCAGCATATCCAAATCCATCAACGGCCATGGCCAGCCCCTTACGGAAATAGAAAAATCCGCGCTACATTTCCGCTGTTGGATTGTCCGGTCGCTTATTCTGCGAAGGTGACGCTTTCTTTTTATAGAAAACAACGCCGAATCGCCGGATTGCAGCGCTGAAGATGGTAGGGTATCATCCGGACTGCGCCTTAATATTCAAATAATTATATTTAAATTCAATATCTTATAGAAGATCAACATTATCAACGTTCATGTTCAAGAAAATCCAGACGTCATCCGATATTACAAATGATGTGACTGGTTGTTCTCATGTTATCGATCTTATTATGTAAAATTCGGCTATTTCTTCTGGTGACGGATTGCGGCAACTCAGTTTTTTTATTTTGTCCCGTTAACGAAAAAAGAGAGGCGCAAACAGGCGTCGCGTCAGCCTGATCGCACAATGTTTATGACCCCCTTTTTTACCGTCGGCACGATGAGGATCATGACTCTTGCCCCTTCGGGAATCCCCGGCCCAATGGCAAACATGCCGTGGACTGCCGTGGTGGTCCTGGCGCTTTTTGCCGTTGTGATCGCCGCTTTGATCGTTTTGGAGAAACGCCGGATATCCAGGCGCGAAGAGGAGCGCCAGACAGCCCGCGAACAGTCCCTGCTGCTTAATCACATCGGAACCCAGGTCTGGTTTTTAAAGGACGAAAAAACGTACGGCACGGTCAATGACGCTTTTGCCGACTTTCTGGGGGTTTCGCGGGCGAAACTTGAAAATCGGCCTATTGCCGAGATTTATCCCGATGACGTGGCCCAGGCGCTCATCTTGTCCAACCGCCTGGTCTTTGAAACCGCGACACCCGTTGTCGGCGAAGAATGGCGCCGCAACAGAGACGGCGTCCAGCGGCTTTTGCGGATCGAAAAAATTCCCATTCTCAACCACTCGGGCCGCGCCGCCTCCGTGATCTGCTCCGCCGAGGACATTACAGACCGCAAAAACGCCGAGTACGCTCTGCGCGTGAGCGAAGAACGCTACCGCACGATTCTTGACGATATTGAAGAAGGCTATTTCGAACTGGATGGAAAAGGCAATTTTACCTTTGTCAATGACGCGGAGGTCGCCAACACCGGCTACACGCGCGAGGAGGTCATCGGGAAAAATTACCGGGAGATTATGGATTCCGAAACAGCCGGCAGGCTTTATGAGATATACAAAAGCGTCTATGAAACCGGAATTCCCGTTAAATGCTACGAAGCGCAGTTTTTCGCAAAAGACGGATCAAAAATTCACGCCGAAGTGTCCGCGTCGCTAATGCGGGACAAAGACGGCCTTCCCGTTGGATTTCGCGGTGTGTCGCGCAATATCACCCGGCGCAAGCAGGAAGAGGAAAGACTGCGCGTGAGCGAAGAACGCTACCGCACGATTCTCGATGAAATTGAAGAAGCGTATTACGAACAGGACCTCCTGGGCCGCATCACGTTTGCCAACAATCCCTATCTGGCGAGCCGCGGCTACACCCAGGAAGAGCTTGTCGGCATGGATTTCAGCCGCTATGCGGATCCCGAAGACGCCAAAAGGCTGCGCGATATTTATATTGAGATTTATAAAACGGGTCAACCGGCCAGGCATGTGGAAATGCCGTTTACGAACCGCGACGGGCAAAAAGTCATTTTTGAGATGTCCATATTTCTGCGCCGCGATCCCAATGGCAAACGCATCGGATTCCGGGGCGTATCGCGCAATGTCACCCATGAAAGGGAAATGATGGAAACGCTCCGCGAAAGCGAGGAGCGGTATCGGTCCATTCTCGAAGAAATTGACGAAGGCTATTTTGAAGGCGATCTGGAAGGCCGCCTCGTTTTGGTCAATGATGCGCACGCCCGCAATCTGGACTACGCTCAAGATGACCTCATCGGAATGAGCTTTGACCAGTTCTGCGATGAAAAAACCGCGCATAAAATGCTGGAACAATATCTCCAGGTCGCGCAAACGGGCAAGCCGTTTAAGGGTTTTGAGGCGGAATTTTTCGCCAAGGACGGCACAAAACGCACCGTCGAATTTTCCGGCTCTTTAATTCGGGACAAGGACGGCAAAGTCATCCGCAGCCGCGGCATTTCGCGCGACGTCACCGGGCGCAAAAAGATGGAAGAGGAATTGCGCGAAAGCGAAGTCCGGTATCGCTCGATTCTCGAAGAGATCGAACAGGGCTATTTTGAACTTGATCTTGCGGGCAATTTCACGTTCGTCAATGAGGCGGAAGCGTGCAACCTGGGCTATGACAGAGCGGAGCTCTCCGGCATGAATTACCGGCAGTACTGCTTGCCGGAGACAGCCGGGAAGGCCCTTGAACTGTTTACCCGCGTATTCGACACAGGCGAACCCTTTAAAGGCTTTGAAGGAGAGTTTGTCCGGAAAAACGGCGAGAAATGTTTCCATGAATTTTCCGGGTCCGTCCGCAGGGACGCCGCGGGAAAGGTGATCGGCTTTCGGGGTCTGTCGCACGACATCACCGGCCGCAAGACCATTGAAATGGCGCTGCGCGCCAGCGAAGAAAAATACCGCGGCATTATTGACAGCATGGTGGACGGCTACTTCGAAGCCGATCTCTCCGGCCGGAATACCTATGTCAACGACGAAATATGCCGGCGTCTGGGGTATTCGCGCGAAGAACTTTTACAGATGACCAACCGCGATCTGGAAACGCCGGAAAGCGCCCAAAAAACCTATCATGTGTTCCGCGATGTCTATTTAACCGGCAAGAAAGTTGAAGCGCATGAATATACGGCCATTCATAAAGACGGACGCGTCAGCACCGCGGAACTCTCCATATCCCTGATCCGCGATCAGCAAGGCAAGCCTGTCGGATTCCGGGGCATCTCGCGCAATATTGAAGGGCGCAAAAAAATGGAACTGGAATTGCGCCAGAGCGAACAGAAATACCGCGAGATTATTGAAACGATTGTAGACGGCTATTATGAAATCGATTTGAACGGAAAGTTCACATTTATCAACGACGTCATCTGCGGCCATTTATTGTATACGCGCGACGAACTCATGACCATGACCAACCGAAGTGTGCAAACGCCGGACGAAGCAAAAAAAACCTTTGAGGCCTATCAGGAGGTTCTGGCAACCGGAAAACAAATTCGGGCGCTGGAATATGAAGCCATCCGCAAGGACCAGACGGTGGGCGTGTATGAAGTTTCGGTTAATTTGATTAAAGACGCAAGCGGTGTTCCCGTAGGGTTTCGGGGCATTTCGCGCGATGTGACTGAGCGAAAAAGGAAAGAAGAAGAACTGAAGCGCAACCGGCTGTCGCTCGAAAGGGTCAATCTGGAACTGGAGGCCGCCATCCGTCATGCCGATAAAATGGCCAAGGAAGCCGAAAACGCCAATCGGGCCAAAAGCGAGTTTCTGGCGAATATGAGCCATGAAATCCGCACGCCGATGAACGGCGTCATCGGCATGATCGGTCTTCTGCTCGATACGGATCTTACCGAAGAACAGCGGAAATACGCCGAAATCGTTCGGGTCAGCGGTGAAAATCTGCTGGTTCTGATTAATAATATTCTGGACTTTTCCAAAATCGAGGCGCGCAAGATGGAACTGGAGACGCTCGATTTTGATCTGCTCGACACACTGGAGAGCGCCATTGAAGTGTTCAGCGTCAAGGCCGAGGAAGAGGGTATCGAGTTGCTGCACATGGTGGACCCCACGGTGCCGGCCATGCTCCGGGGCGACTCCAGCCGGCTTCGACAAATTCTCGTCAACCTGGTCGGCAATGCCGTCAAATACACGCATACCGGCGCGGTGTTCATCCAGGTGTCGCTGATGTCCGCCGACGACCGCGGCGTCAAGCTGTTCTTCAGCGTTTTGGATACGGGCATCGGCATTCCCAAGGAAAAGATTGCGTCTCTGTTTTTGCCGTTTGTTCAGGCGGACGGCTCTGTGACCCGTAAATATGGCGGCACGGGGCTGGGGCTGGCCATCTGCAAGCAACTGGTGGAGCTGATGGGCGGCGAAATCGGCTGTGACAGCGAAGAAGGGAAGGGAGCCACCTTCTGGTTCACGGCGGCTTTCGAAAAACAGTCGGATGCTATTGTCCCGCAACTGCCTTCCTGCACGGCTTTGGTTGCCGACAGCAATTACATGAGCCGGTCAATGCTGGCCTCGCTTTTAAAGCGCTGGGGATGCCGTACTCTGGAAGCCGTAAGCCTGGAAAACGCACTTCAGCATTTGCGCGAGGCGGCAATCCGACAAGACTCCGCTCGGGTCATATTGATTGACCGGCGCATTCTGGACGGCAGCGGCCGCCGGGCGCAAGACGGCCTTCGCAACGACCCCGCCTGCGCGAATCTTAAATTCATTCTGATTTCCAGCCTCAAAGACAGCCGCGACACCATGCAACTGGCCCGGCAGATGCCCGGCGCCTGCCTGATTAAACCCGTGCGCCAGTCGGAGCTGTTTGCAACGCTCAAGCGCGCTCTTGCCGCCGCGGATACCGGCGCTAGCTGGTATGAAGAGCCGCCTTTGCTGAAAAAAAAGAGCATCATCCCCTTCTCGCGTCCCATCCGGATTCTGGTGGCGGAAGACAATCCGACCAACCAGGCGGTCACATCCAGCATTCTCAAAAAACTGGGTTACAAATGCGACATTGTCGCCAACGGCCGCGAAGCCGTCGTCGCCATGAGCAACATCGTGTATGATCTGGTGCTGATGGACTGCCAGATGCCGGAAATGGACGGCTATAGCGCCACCATCGCGATCCGCAATCAGCCCGATATTATGGCGCCGGACACGCCGATTGTCGCCATGACGGCCGATGTCCAGGAATCGACTCGTAAACACTGCCTGGATGTCGGCATGAACGATTACCTTTCCAAGCCGATTGGACACAAGGATCTGGCCGCCGTGCTGGAAAAATGGCTGCGTTGCGCATCAGCCCCTTTAGTTTCCCGGGAAAATGCCGTTATAGAAGAAAAGTCCATTTTCGACGAAAAGGAAATCCTCGAAAGACTCATGGATGATCAGGATATGGCCCGGCAGGTGATTCATATTTTTTTGCAGCAGTTGCCCGTCCAGGTATGTGATTTGAAAAAGCATATTGATCGGTCAGATGTCGCGCTCGCCGCGGGGCTGGCCCATACGATCAAGGGCGCCGCCGCCAATGTCGCCGCTTCGGCCATCCGGAAAACGGCGCAGGACATCGAAGAGACTGTAAAAAACGGGCAATGGCAACAGGCCGCCGGAATCGTCCACGATCTGGACCGGCATGCCGGTCAATTCAAAGAAGCTGTACAAAAAATACAATGGTTTAATAATAGTTTATAACAGGAGGTGCGTGATGAAGACATTAATTGTGGAAGATGATCAAACCAGCCGGTTTCTTCTGGAACAGATCCTTTCTCCCTACGGTCCCTGCGCTTTTGCCGTCAACGGCAAGGAGGCCATGGATGCCTACATCAAAGCCATGCAGGCCGGCGCCCAGTATGATCTGATCTGTCTGGATATCATGATGCCGGAAATGGATGGTCAGGCCGTGGTCAAGGCCATCCGGGAAATGGAGGAGGCCCAGGGGATTCATTCGCCAAACGGCGTGAAAATCATCATGACCACCGCTCTGGAAGACCCCAAAAACGTCGTCCAGGCCTTCAAATCCCTTTGCGATTTTTACCTGATCAAACCGATCAACAAGGGAAAGCTGATCAGCTGCATTCGCAGCCTTGGGCTGATTCAATAAAAAAGGTTCAAGGTCCAAGGCTGAAGGATAGTGAATAGAGGATGGTGGATCGTGTCCTCCGCCGGCGGAGGTGTCACGAAGTGACGGAGGTGGAAAGTACATAGATCATAGCTCCCGGCTCGTGGCTCGAAGCGCATAGTGGATGGTTAGTAAAAAAGTGGGGGGCGTTTTGCCCCCCTGTCACGAAAGATTACTCGAAATAGATGCTCTGGACGTCCGCTTTTTTCACGGGAACACTCATAATTTCACCGTTGACCAGCTTGATTTTCATAAATCCGTCACATCCGCCGCCGCCGGATGTTTTTTCGACAACCTCCACATACTGAAATCGAGAGGCATCGGTCACCCAAAGGTTTCGCTGCCCCCTGACGCCCATGTCGATTTTAACAATCGCGTTCGAGTCCAGCCCCGCCGATACGGACTGGCCGTCCACCATGTCAAATTTCAACACGCTGAGTTTTGTTCCCCCGCCCGTCATCACCGTTTGCCCCGGAACTCCGGCAATGCGCTTGACGTTTTTAATATGAATTTTGAAATAATGACCTGTTTTGTCCAGCACGGAAATCTCGGGTTTATTGTCATAACCAATAATCGTTCCTTCAATGGTCTGACCGTTTTTTTCCATGGCCCGGATAAATGCCCCCGGTTCAAAACCCGCGGCCTGAACCAGACCGGCGGTTCCTAACAGCAAAATCAAAAAGAACAGGATCTTTTTACACATAGGCGCCTCGCTTTTTGTTATGGAGTGGTTTTAAGGTTCGCCCGATGTCCGGGCCTTCGCCATCGCCGCAAAATTATAGGAGATGCGATATGATGTGTCAATATATTAACAGTCTCAAAATAGTAACGATATTTGATAATATTGCATTTTCATCGTCACCCCGGCTACGGCCGGGGTCCGTGCTCAACAAGTCTGGATTCCCGCCTTTGCGGGAATGACCGACGTTAATATTATTATGAGACCGTTAATAATACAGGCGATGGGCGATAGACGATAGTGGATAGCGAATGGTGGATTGCTCGGAGTTTTTTGGGAATGGTGTCCTCCGCTCGCGGAGGTGCCGCGAAGCGGCGGAGGTGGAAAGAGCATAGCTCGCAGTTCGTGGATGGTGGAAATAAAAAATAGGGGGCGGCCGTTTTAGGCCGCCCCCCTGAAAATGATTTATCTCATGATAATTCTCTTAATTATTTCTTGGCGTCGGCTTTGGGCGCCGGAGCTGCTTTGGGTCCGGGCGCGGGTGCGGCGGACGGCGAACTGGGGTTGACTTCCAGCAACTCCACTTCAAAAACCAGCGTTGAACCGCCGGGGATCATGGGCGGTCGGCCGCGGTCGCCGTAAGCAAGATCCGACGGGCACACCAGCTGGGCCTTGCCGCCGACTTTCATCATGCTGACGCCTTCCGACCAGCACGGGATAATCTGGCCCAGGGGGAATTCCGCCGGCTGATTGCGTTTGAGCGAGCTGTCAAATTCCTTGCCGTCAATGAATTTTCCGACATAGTGAACCTTAACCACGTCCGATGTTTTGGCTTGGACGCCTTCACCGGCTTTAATTTCCTTGTAAATCAGACCGGAGGCCGTTTTCTTCGCGCCCGTCTCGGCGGCCGCTTTTTCCAGGAAGGTTTTCCCGGCGGTCTTATTTTTCTCCGTGGCTTTGGTCATGCGTTCCTGCGCCAACGCGCCGACCTTCTGCATATGGGCCTCCGGTTCCGCCGCCAGTTTTTTGCCGGCTGCGGCGTCGGCCAACCCCTGTTGCACGTATTTCAATTCCTCGGGGGTCAAATCAAAAATTGACAATTGCTTATACAGATGCACGCCAACCGTGTAGAACGCCTTGTGGTCTTCCGTTTTCGGCGGTTCCGGGGTGCATCCCCAAAAAGCCATCAATGCAACCAATACAACCATCATCACCTTACGCATAATAATCCTTTCCTGACTCCTTTATTATTTTTTAAAAAAGCGCATTGCCTTGCGGCCAAGAGCTTTAGCAAATTGCGTTTCATCCTTCCACAACTATGTTCATGAATCCGCCCGACCCGAAATTTCGGGAGTATTATTTTTTCTTTGCTGCGGGAGCGGGCTTGGCTTTAGCGGCGGGTTTGGCCGCGGGCGCCGAAGCCGGGGCCTGCGGCTGCGACGCGGCAACCGGTTTTACCTCCAGCAATTCCACTTCAAAAACCAGCGTTGCACCGCCGGGAATGACAGGCGGACGTCCCTGATCGCCGTAAGCAATGTCCGACGGGCAGATCAATTTCGCTTTTCCGCCGGCTTTCATCAGCGCCACGCCTTCCGTCCAGCAGGGAATGACATTAGCCAGAGGAAATTCCGCCGGCTCGTTGCGTTTGACGGAGCTGTCGAATTCCTTGCCGTTAATCAGCATGCCGGTATAATGCACTTTAACCACGTCCTCCGCCTTGGCCTGAGCGCCCGTGCCCGCCTTGATTTCCTGATAAATCAGGCCGGAGGCGGTTTTTTTTGCGCCCGGTTCGGCGGCGGCTTTCTCCAGATAAGTCTTGGCCAAATCTTTTTGTTTTTGCACGGCGGCCTGGATTCGCGTTTGCGCCAGCTGATTGATTTGCTGGGAATATTGATCCGGATCAACTTCCAGCTTTTTATTGGCGGCGACATCGGCCACACCCTGTTTGACAAACTCATATTCCTCGGCGGACAGGTTGAGAATTTCCAACTGTTTGGCGACGCGAGCGCCCAGCGCATAGAGGGTTTTCTGATCGTCCGTCTGAGGCGCGGCCGCCCAGACCGGAACCGCCAGAAGTAAAACAAAACCACAGAGAATAAGTTTACGCATAACATTCCTTTCCCGAACATTTATTTTTACTGGATCAGCTCCATAACATCAAAAAGGCATTGAGGCAACGGGGAAGACTAAGCAGTCTGAAGGTTGAAGACCGAAGGCTGAAGGCGGCAAAATGGCCTGCTCTTTCAGAATGATCAGCGGATGGTCTTGAGCTTTCCATCGAGTCTTTGCAGCCTGTGGGAAAGCGACGTCCGTTCATCATCGGTAAAGGTATTGTCCTTTTGAAAAGCGTTTTCAATGAGGGTCCTGGCCTGCTCATAATCCCTGGCGCGATGCTCCAGATACTTGGCCAATTCGGAGATGGCATAGAATTCGAGCGGCTCGCAGGCGGCCATTTGCCGCCAGATGCGCACCGCCTCGTCGAGCCTGCCGGTGCGCTTGCACAGTTGCGCCAGTTTCTTTTTCGACGAGATGGAAAATTCGGAGCAGCTGTCGTCTTGAAAAATATCCAGAATCTTTTGCGCGCCCAAAGCGTTGGCCTGTTTCAAATGCAGACGGGCGGCGGCCAGATAATCGTCGGCGTGCGTGTATTTTGCCATGGCCTGCGCGCCGAGAATTTCCACCAGATGCGCCGTGAGCGTCGCCATGGAAATGACATCCAGGCGGTTGTGTTCAAAAATGCCGGCAAGCAGCCGGGGGTCGCGGCGTTTAAGCCAGTCGAAATAGCGCTGCGGAATTTCCCAGCCGGGAATGTCTCCTTCGCGCGTCACGCCCAGAATCTGCTCTTCGAGCGTTACCAGGCGGCAGTTTTCCAGTCGATGTCCCAGAATGCGGCGCGAGGGGTGCAGCAAATCCAGATGCGGCAGAGCCGCCAGTTCGCTTTGCATCCGGTTCAGGATAAAGCGTGTGGTCAGCAGATTGACGTCGAACGCCTTGCCGTTGAACGTCACGAGAAATTTTTTGCGCGCGGCCATCTGTTGGAGATAGGTCAGCGCCGCTTTTTCTTCGCCGAAATCGCGCGCCAGAATCTGATGAACATGAAACGCGCCTTCTTCAAACCAGCCCAGGCCGATCAGAAACGCCATCGTGCCCGTGCCGCCGGAAAGCCCCGTCGTTTCCGTATCCAGGAACAGGGCGTCTTCCGACGTAAATTCTCCGATGCGTGGATTGTTGGCCAGCATGCCCGCCACGGTCGTATCGAAGTCCAGGGCGTCGCGGAGGTTGCGGTGGCCATGGAGGCTGGAGCCGCCAAAGATCTTCTCCGTCAGAAAAAAAAGGCCATGTTCGTTTTCAATTTCCGAACCGCTGAGGATGTCGGCAAGCCCCCGGTTGCCGCGCGCCTGCCTCTCGGACATGGCCGCCCGGCTTTGCGCCTCAGAGCGCGTCACGACGTTTTCAATCCTGCGCCGCAAATCGGCCAGCTGCTCTAGCTTTTCGGATGATGCTGGGACCGGCTGCGCCGGCTCGGTCTTCTTCGGGCGTGTATCTTCGCCTGTCAGGCGTCTGAGTTTATCAATTGATTTCATTTATTTAACACCAGATCAATGAGCTGCGGCACGATTTCCTTGGCGGTTTTGCCCACTTCCAGCGTGGGGCCGACGCACGAGGGGCAGCCAAACGCGCAGGGGCATTTTGCAATCAGACTCTTAGCCGCCGCAAGCAGCCCGGCGTGCTCGCGGTAAAGCAGTTCGGAAAAGCCGATGCCGCCGGGATACGAATCGAAGATAAATATGGTCGGATCAAATTCGTCGATGCGCGGACCTTCGGGGCCGGAAACCGCCTGCGGCCTGCCGTTGGAAAACGAGGTAATGACTCGGCCTGTTTTGCACTGGCTCACAAACCATTCACCGGATTTGTCGCCCAGCGACCGGTCGATGTCGTGCGTGTCCGCCATCAAAAACATGGCCGACAGATGTTGCAGCGTGTAGGCGAGCGCCGATAGCCCGTCGATGACTTCCGCGGGCGTGAAATCAAGGCTGCGCAGACGGTCGCGCGGAATCGTAAACCAGTAGCTCGTGGTATGCATGTCTTTTTCCGGCAGGTTCACGTCGCCGTAGCCGAGATTTTCAGAGGTGTAAAATTTGATTTTCTTGTAGCCCACCACCTTGCGCACCACCTGGACTTCGCCATGCTCCACAATCGCGGAGCCGGTGCGGAAGTTATCGAAAGAATCGATCACGCGCACGTTGGTGTACGTCATGGCGTCGGTGTAGTAGTCCGTATCAACCTTGCGGACGTAAGCTTTCTTGCGTTCCAGATCAAGTTTGTCGACGTGGTACTGTTCGGAGGCCAGCATGTAGATCGCTTCGTCGTGCACGGCGGTAAACGCGCTGTCCCAGTCCACTTCGGCAATGACTTTGTGGTTGGCGGTGTCGGTTGTATCAACCACCACGACGTTTTCCGGATTGATGGCGCGCAGGCTGACTTCAT
>CAZGDK010000050.1:0-4324 GCA_964525155.1 uncultured Smithella sp.
GTTTCCGTTGTCCGAAATACCCCGACTACTGCGATGAAATCGCGATGATTATCGAACTATGAGACGTCTGTTTGCCGCCGGTTTGTTGATATCTTTGTATAACTCTATCAAACAAGCTGTTTTGTCATTCCCGCGCAGAGACTGTGTCAGAATGTTAAAAAGCGGTCATTCCCGCGAAGGCGGGAATCCAGAACTCTTTAATATTCCTGGATTCACCCTAAAGGGTACAAGCCGGGTTGCGCTTCACTTGCCCGGAATGACAAAAATTGGATTTGCGACACAGTCGCGCAGGCGGGAATCCAGTATTACGAGGCTTGGTCCACCGCCTTCGCGGGAACAACGTCTGGATTCCCGCCTTCGCGGGAATGACTTAGAAAAGGGCAATGCTAAGCTCGCTGTTTCCGCCGGTTGGCTCTTGTTGATTGTTCTGCTTGCGTTATCCGGCTGCGCCAAGCGCGCCGTTTATCTATACGATATTCCCCCCGAACGCGCGCTGGAACGGGTGGATGCGGCCCAAATCGATCTGTCGGACGACCTCGATGCCGCATCGCTATTGCTCGCGATTGACCGGAGCCTGGCCTATTACGACGGCGCGGGCCGTAATCAGGTCTTCAACATGGCGGGCCGTCGCGTGGACGCAGGACTGATGAAGCAGACGCTTGCAGCTTTGCGCAAAATCATTCAATCCAACGAAAGCCCGGATCAAAAGAAGAAGCGCATCGCCCACGAGTTTATTGTGCTGCGCGCCGCGGGGCAGACAGGCGTAGGAGATGTGCTGTTTACCGGCTACTACGTTCCGCAGCTTTCAGGATCGCGCACGCGGACCGACCTATACAGATACCCTCTCTATAAAACGCCACCGGACCTCATCGTCGAAAAAACATCGGCCAATTCCACCAAAGTCAGCCGCAAGAAAAACGGCGGTACCGTTCCCTATTACACACGCCGGGAAATCGACGGCGAAGGCGCGCTTGCGGGACGGGGGCTGGAACTTCTCTGGGTGTCGGATGCGGCCGATCTGTTTTCACTGCATATTCAGGGTTCGGGAAAAATCCGCCTGGAAGACGGCACGTTTCTGACGGTGAGCGCCGCCCAGCACAACGGCTGGCCGTACCGCTCCATGCCGCCTGAACTGCTCGACGAAATCCGGCGCGATCAGGGCAACACCTCCTACGCAAGCGTCAAGGCGTGGCTCAAAAGCAGGACCGATGAAGAGCGCAACCGGGCTTTAAGTTATTATGATCGTTATATATTCTATCGTTTTGTCGATAAAGATCCCATCGGTGGTTTAGGGCAGCCGGTAACGCCGGATCGGACCATCGCCACCGACCCGGATTATTTCCCACCAGGTGCGCCGGCGTTTATCCGCTTGCGCAAGCCGGTGCTGGATGCAAACTACAACGTGATTTCGCGCGCTGAATTTTCGCGGTTTGTTTTGAATCAGGACAAGGGCTCGGCCATCAAGGGACCGGGGCGCGTCGATCTGTTTTGCGGTTTCGGCCCCCGCGCCCAGGCCGCCGCGGGCAGCCTTAAGGAAAAAGGCGAGCTTTATTTCCTGCTGCTTAAATGATAATCATTATAAAATCAGATGGTTATATGTGCGCATCTCCCGTCCGGCCCTCGGTAACCGCTGTATAATATTTTCTCGCTTTTAATAGAAATCTGTGAAAAGCATTGCGCGCGGAGATGAAAAGAATACTTTTCTCCCAAGGAGTTGTTTATGAAAGTCAAGGCCCAGGAACTTTTTAATGTCTATTCCCATCTGGCCGGCATGATTGCCGCCGTCATCGGCACCATCTATCTGGCCGTCATCGCCGGCGATACGGCCTCCGGACTGGTCACGGCTCTGATTTACGGGATTTCCGTTGTCTTCCTTTTTGCGGCAAGCACGCTTTACCATGCCTTCAAAAAAGAAGAAAATGAACTGTCCTTCTGGCGGAAAATGGACCGGCTGGCCATCTTTTTCATGATTGCCGGAACCTTCACGCCGGTCTGTTATTTTTGTCTCGATGAACCTTACAAATGGTACATGATCGCCTTCCAGTGGGCGCTGGTGGGCGTGGGCGTGATTTCGCAGATCTTCTTTCCCCGCGCGCCCAGAAAAATCTATGCGCTGATCTATCTGTCCATGGGCTGGTCGGCCCTCTTTACGCTTAGACAAATGCTGGCCAATATGTCCGTATCGCAGAGCGTTTTCCTGTTTCTGGGCGGCGTCGCCTTTACCCTGGGCGGTATTTTTTACGCGCTCAAAAGGCCGCGGATCGTTCCGGGCGTTTTCAGCTTTCACGAACTCTTCCATATTATGGTGCTGATCGGCGGTGTTTTCCATTATGCCATGATTTGCGGAGTCTATACCGCTTAGAGCATGACGATCCTTCCTGATGATCCTAAACCCGGCAAAGCTACAGAAAGGCTGCTTGCGGCTGAGTCGGCGCTGTTTCTTCAAGAGTACGAAAAACATTATGCCGAGGGAGAAAGCAAACCGCCAAACATCGGGATGCCGGTTTTTCTGCACAAGCCCGAGTCCGACACCGGTGTTCTTCTCATCCACGGCCTGATGGCCGCGCCCGAGGAAGTCCGCGAGTGGGCGGATTTCCTGCACGCCAAAGGCTTCACCGTTTACACCCCAAGGCTTTCCGGCCACGGCACATCCTCGCGCGATCTGGCCACGCGCACCCGCCATGACTGGCTTCAGTCGGTTGACCGGGGCCATGCCGTTTTAAAAACATGTTGCAAAAAAATCATCGTCGCCGGTTTTTCCACCGGGGCCGGTCTTGCCCTGCAATCCGTGATTTTAAACCCCCGCGATTTTGAAGCCGTGATATCCGTCAGTGCGCCGTTGCAATTCAAAAAAATCTCATCTCGCTTTGCCGGCGTGCTCCACGGTTTCAATTACGCGTGCCGGTATTTCGGCGTGCCTCGTCGGGCCGGAGAGTATTTGCAAAACAACGCGGACAACCCGCACATCAACTATCTTCTGTGTCCGGTCAGCGCCTTTGTGCAGGTGCAAAGGCTCATGAGGGAGGTGAAGCGGTCGCTTCCGCAAATTCGCATTCCGGCGCTGGTGATTCAGGGAAAGCATGATCCCAAGGTTGCGCCCGCAAGCGGTCCGGCCATCTTTCGGAGCCTGGGCTCGGACCAAAAGCGTTTTGCCTGGATCGATTTCAATCTGCACGGCATTGTGCGCGGTCCGATCGCCCGTGACGTTTTCGCGGAAGTGGAATCGTTTCTGACCGCCTGTCGTCTCATTCAACCTTCCTGAAAATGCGAATGATACGAAAATAACACGGATACTTTTTGCCAAAGGAAATTGAAACACCCATGATCTACCTTGCACCCCTCCAGGGGATGACCGACCGGATATACCGCAACCTCTTCCCCGTTTATTTTAAAGGCGTTGATCTGGCCGTTGCGCCGTTTGTGCCTTCCGTTAAGAAATTGAAAGTGGAAATAAAGCATCTGCGCGAACTGGACCCGGCCGGAAACACCGGCCTGCCGACCATTCCGCAGATCATGAGCTCCCGGCCGGACGATTTCGCCGCGCTGGCCAACCGCCTGTGCGAGATGGGATACGGCACAGTCAACTGGAACCTGGGCTGCCCGTACCCCATGGTGGTGAAGAAGGGCAGGGGAGCGGGCATGCTTTGCTACCCGGATCGGGTCGCATCGTTTCTTGAAAAAGCCATGCCCGCGCTTCAACCGAAGTTATCGATCAAACTGCGCATCGGCATGACTTATCCGGACGAGGCCCTTGAGCTCATCCCCATCTTCAACCGCTTTGCGCTCGACGAAATCATCATTCATCCGCGCACGGGAAAGCAAATGTACGAAGGCGGCGTGGACCTTGATGCCTTTGAGCAGTGCCTGCAACTGTCTGCGCACAGGGTGGTCTATAACGGCGACATCGAATCATTTGCAACATGGCAGGCGCTGGCGAAACGGTTTCCATCCGTTGACCGCTGGATGATCGGCCGGGGCCTTCTGGCCAACCCCTTCCTGGCGGAAAAAATAAAATTCGGAACGGAAAAAACGTATCCGGAAAAGGTCAAAATCATGCGGGCCTTTCACGACCATCTTTTTGCCGAATATTCCCGTATGCTGTCCGGCCCCGCGCATCTGACCAACAAGATGAAGGAAGTCTGGACATACATGGGCGGCTTTTTTGAAAACGGGCAAAAGATTCAAAAAAGAATCTGGAAAACCCATCACCCGGACCATTACAGCGACGCGGTGAAAGAGATTTTCAACGAACAGGTCGGATGATTCCGCGCCGACTCAGGTCCCCCCCTGTTGTGAGACTGTGTCGCCAAATAATTTAATATCC
>CAZGDK010000050.1:4334-20266 GCA_964525155.1 uncultured Smithella sp.
CTGGCGGAGGTGTCACGAAGTGACGGAGGTGGATTGTTTCTGCCGGAAACTGAAACGCTTGCCGGTATTGAACCTCCTTACGAGCCGCCTCTCAGGTACAGCCTACCCCATAATGTTAACCGGTTTGCTCCTGGCTTCCCCGTGAAGATGATGCCGGGTATCACAAATTACGACAGTCAGCAGTTTACCTCTGCGGAGGAGACGGATGAGACGGACGGAGTATCTACAGGAGACCAGGAAAATTCGATTTGAAGAGATGTGTGTTGGGTAGCAGGAAGGAAAGTTAAGCCAGTAAGAAGCGGCAATGGTATTGGGAGTATGCAGCCAAACATTTCGTCGGCAGATATGCCGTTATAAGGAAGATGGTTTGGAGGGCATCAACGACAAGCGATGAACGCAGGCTTCTCACCGGAGAGCACCTTTTTCTTCACTCCCCAATAATCTTCACCAGCACCCGTTTCTTGCGGCCGCCGTCGAACTCGCCATAGAAAATCTGCTCCCAGGGACCGAAATCCAGTTTGCCTTTCGTTACGGCGACGACGACCTCGCGCCCCATGACCTGGCGCTTCAGGTGCGCGTCGCCGTTGTCTTCACCGGTGCGGTTGTGGCGGTAAAAAGAGGTGGGGGCATGCGGGGCCAGGCGTTCCAGCCAGTCTTCGTAATCCTGATGAAGCCCGGATTCGTCGTCATTTACGAAAACCGACGCCGTGATGTGCATGGCGTTGACGAGGATTAACCCTTCCTGGATATTGCTGTTTTTCAGACAAATGTTCACCGCGCTGGTGATGTTGATAAACGCCCGTCGGGACGGGATATTAAACCATAATTCTTCACGATAGGATTTCATGAACGTTTCTCCTTCTAAAAAGTAAATAACTTTACAAGATCATTGCCTTATGCTAGAAGGCAAAAAAATATGCAAGACTATCTTTTTTGGGGAGTTATAAAATATGTCCGGCCATTCCAAATGGAGCACCATCAAAAGGAAAAAAGGAGCGATCGACGCCAAACGCGGCAAGATCTTCACCAAACTTATTAAAGAAATCACACTGGCGGCGCGTCTGGGCGGCAGCGATGTCGAAGGCAATGCGCGTCTGAGGCAGGCGGTGCTGGCGGCCAAAGAAGAGAATATGCCCAAGGATAATATCGAACGGGCGATCAAGAAAGGCGCAGGCGGCGGCGAAGGCGGCGCCAACTATGAAGAAATCACGTATGAGGGATACGGACCGGGCGGCGCGGCAGTCATCGTGGAAATCATGACGGACAATAAAAACCGGACGGTGGCTGAAATCCGGCACATCTTTTCCAAGCACGGCGGGAATCTCGGTGAAAACGGCTGCGTGTCCTGGATGTTTGCCAAAAAAGGCAGCATCGTTATTGATAAAAAAGCCATTGGTGAAGACGCGCTGATGGAACTGGCGCTCGATGCGGGCGCGGAAGATGTTCAGGTGGAAGACAGTGAATATCAGGTGCTGACGGAGCCGGCCGCTTTTGAAACCGTGAAAAAAGCCATTGACGGCAAAGGCATCAAACATCTGGAAGCGCGCATCAGCATGATTCCCTCCAACACCGTAAAACTGGACGCGGGCAAGGCCGAATCGATGCTCAAAATGATGGAAAAACTCGAAGACAATGACGACGTGCAGAATGTTTATTCCAATTTCGATATCGATGAAGATGTCATGGAGAAGTTGAGTCAATAATAAAACCGATTTTTAACGAAAGTTGAAATCTTGCGTATTTTAGGCATCGATCCCGGAAGCCATGTGACAGGGTATGGCGTTATCGACAAAAGCGGCAATTACCTGCGTCACCTTCTTCATGGAGAAATCAAACCCCGCAAAGATTCGTCATTATCTGAAGTATTACTGCATATCCACGCGCAGCTGGGGGCGGTTGTCGATGAAACACGACCGCAGGCGGTCGCGCTGGAAAATATTTTTTACGGGAAAAATGTCAGAAGTCTCATCCGTCAGGCCCATGTGCGGGGGATTTTAATCCTGGCCTGCGCGGAAAAATCCATTCCGGTTTTTGAATACACGCCGCTGGAAGTGAAAAAGGCGGTGGTCGGCTACGGACGGGCGGAAAAACGCCAGGTTCAGGTCATGGTGAAAGCGATTTTGAAGTTGGATGCTTTGCCGCCGGCGGATGCGGCCGACGCCCTGGCCCAGGCCATCTGTCACGCCAATTTTTTAAAGGAGCAGCCTCTCTGACATGATCGCCATGCTTTCCGGTAAAATCGCGTATAAGGGAATTTCGCATATCGTCGTGGATGCCAACGGCGTGGGCTACCGTGTTTTTATTCCGGTGACCACGTTTTATGAGCTTCCCGAAGCGGGTGAAATGGTTTCGCTGCATATCCATACATCCGTAAAAGAAGACGCCATCCATTTGTTCGGTTTTTACACGCAGCAGGAACGCGAACTTTTTCAGTTGATGATTTCGGTAAGCGGCATCGGGCCGAAAATCGCGATGGGAATTCTTTCAGGCATTTCCGCCCGTGAGCTGCTCGACGCCATTTCCGGCGGCCATGTCGCCAAACTGATCACGGTTCCCGGTGTGGGCCGGAAAATGGCCGAGCGCCTGATTCTGGAGCTCAAGGAAAAAGTGATCAAGAAAATGGCGGCGGATCCGATGTCTGTGTCTGACACAAGGGAAACGCAAAGCGACGCCATCCGCGAAGATGTTCTTTCCGCGTTGATTAATCTCGGATATAAACAGACAGCCGCGAAAGATGCGCTGGATAAGGCGGCGCTCGATCTTCAAGGCGAGGCCGCGATGGATCAACTGCTTAAAAAGGCGCTTAAATTGCTGGCTGGCTGAAGCGCGGCCGGATCAGGAAAAAAACAATGGACACCCATGTAAAAAATCCTTTAATCAGTCCGGTTTGCTCCGAAGACGAAGGGGCTCTGGAAGTCTCGCTGCGCCCGCCCAAGCTCGACGATTATATCGGTCAGGAAAAAGTCAAAAGCAATCTGGGTATTTTCATCGAGGCGGCCAAAAAGCGCCGCCAGGCGCTGGATCATGTGCTCCTGTACGGTCCGCCGGGACTCGGGAAAACCACGCTGGCTTACATCATCGCCCGGGAAATGGGCGTCGACATCAAAGTGACGTCGGGGCCGGTGATTGAACGGCCGGGCGATCTGGCGGCGATTCTCACCAATCTGCATGAGCATGATGTTTTGTTCATCGACGAAATCCACCGGCTTTCCCATGTGGTCGAAGAAATTCTTTATCCGGCCATGGAGGATTTTTATATCGATATTTTAATCGGTCAGGGGCCGTCCGCCCGGTCGATGAAGCTCGATATTCCGAAGTTTACGCTGGTGGGCGCCACGACGCGCGCGGGGTCGCTGACCTCGCCTTTGCGCGACCGTTTCGGCATGCATTTCCGCCTCGAGTTTTATTCACCGCAGGAACTGGCCATCATCATTTCCCGTTCGGCTGCGATTCTGGGCGTCCGGGTGACTGAAGACGTCACCTGCGAACTTGCCGGGCGGGCGCGCGGCACGCCCCGCCTTGCCAACCGCCTGCTCAAGCGTGTGCGCGATTACGCGGAAGTCAAAGGCGACGGTACGATTGACGGAAACATTGCCCGCGCGGCGCTGGATGCTTTTGAGGTGGATCAGAAAGGTTTTGACCAGATGGACCGCAGGCTGCTTTTGACGCTGATTGAAAAATTTCAGGGTGGCCCTGTCGGTGTGGATAGCCTGGCGGCGGCCATCGGCGAGGAGCGGGTGACCATCGAAGATGTTTACGAGCCTTACCTGATTCAGGAAGGCTATTTGCAGCGAACCGCACGAGGCCGGGTGGCCTCGGCCAGGGCCTATGAACACTTCGGCCTCAAAGCTTCGGGCGCGCAAAAAGAATTGTTTTAAAGGCAGCCCGGGCGATGAATGCCCGACTGTGGTGATTTAGACACACAGACAGCTCGGCGTGCCTGACTCATTTCCGGTCCATTCGATGAATCGCTAAATAATACAAATCCTTATAGCAAATTAATTTTCTTTCAGGTGTTTGGTATGCTTATTGCTGTTATGAAAGCAGTGTTAGGATAAGGGTAGATATGCATTTACAGAGAACCTTAAGAAAAGAAATCTATTGCGCGAGCATTGGTTTGCATACCGGGCGCAAGGTCAATATGAGCATTAAGCCTGCGCCGGCCGATACAGGCATTGTTTTTGTCCGCAAAGACCTCCCGCAAGCAAAGCCGATTGCGGCGGATTTTAAAAGCGTTTGCGATACAACGCTGGCCACGTCCATCGGATCGGACGGTGTCACGGTTTCCACCGTCGAACACATTCTGTCCGCTTTTTCCGGCATGGGCCTCGATAACGCCATCATTGAACTGGATTCCTTTGAAGTTCCCATTATGGACGGCAGTTCACGGCCTTTTGTCAACATGCTCAAACAGGTTGGGACGAAAACGCAGGGTAAGTCCAAAAAGATGCTGGTGATCAAAAAACCCGTTTCCGTTAAGGACGGTGAATCGAGCGCCATGCTGCTTCCCTCGGAAGAATTTAAAATTACCTATGAAATTGATTTTGCGCATGCAGCCATCGGCAAACAGACGTTCAATATGGTTTTTTCCGATAAAAACTACGAAGACTGCATTTGCCCGGCGCGGACCTTCGGTTTTCTCAAGGAGGTCGAATTTTTGCAGGCCAAAGGCCTGGGGCTGGGCGGGTCGCTGGACAATGTCATCATTCTGGACGACCACAAAATCATCAACAAAGACGGCCTGCGCATGCCCGATGAATTTGTTCGCCATAAAATCCTTGATGCCATAGGCGATTTGTTTTTGCTGGGTACGCCCATCATCGGCCATTTTGTCGCCTATAAATCAGGCCATAAGCTCAACAATCTCCTGTTGCGTGAGCTGATGCGCAATGAAAGCAGCTGGGAGATCATGACGGAAACGAACCGGCATCAGTTCGAGCGGTTTGTCTCCTGCAAAATTCCGTCCTTTACCATTCTGGATGCCGCTCAAATCTGAGCGGACCTCCACCGCCGCCAACACGCCTTATCTAAATTAATCTCTTGATTTTTATCGATATGTTACCTAGTATCAGCCTGCGCTAATTCCAACAGGATGTGACGGTTTTGATGAAAAAAATGAGAAGTCGTTTATGGTTGATGGGGTGCCTGCTGGCGTTGATGATTGCCGTTCCCGCTTCAACGTCGATGTCGGCAAAGGCGGACATGCAACCCCGACTGGTTGATATTCTGGTTACCAGCAGCGCGGATCATGTTGTTTTATATGCAAGGCTGGTCGATTGCTTCAAAACAGAAATGGAATCGGCCATTCTGGCGGGTGTTCCCGCCATTTTTACCATTGCCGTGGATGTCTATCAGGAAAGATCCTATGTCTGGGACAAGAGCATTGTCAGCAAGGAAATTTATCGCGTGATCAAATATGACAATCTCAAAAAGACATTTGCCGTTACAACCAACGGACAGAGCCAGCCGGTGGTTTTTCCGGATTTTGAAAGCGCGCAAAAAGCGATGGCGGAATTGAGCGGCTTTCCCATTGTCCCCATGTCCCATCTGACCAAGGGCGAGAATTATTCCGTGCACGTCAAGGTGAAAATCGACAAGGTCCGTCTTCCGTTCTACATGGAATATGTCTTTGTTTTCGTTTCATTATGGGATTTTGAAACCCCGTTATATAAAATTCGATTTTCTTATTAATGAACCGTCCTTGAAATGACGGGAGGCGCGGCTTTTTCAATTCATGAAAATCAGGCGAAAGTCCATAAAAAAATATCTTGATGAACGCGAACTGAGAAAGCGCAGGCGCGAGCGTTATCTGATGCTTTTTGTGGGAGGGCTGGCGATTGTTTTCACGATTCTGGCCAGCCAGTTTTCCGCGCGCAAGGAACTGCCGATATCCGCCAATATTCTGGTCTACGGGCTCACCAGCATCAACATTATTCTGATCCTGCTTTTGCTTTTCCTGATTCTCCGCAACGTCTTTAAACTGTTTTCCGAGCGCCGCAAAGGCGTGATCGGTTCCAAACTGCGCACCAAACTGGTCGCCGCGTTCGTGGGGCTTTCCCTGGTCCCGAATATTTTGCTTTTTCTTTTTGCCATTAACTTCCTGTCCTACAGTATCGAATTCTGGTTCAACATTAAAATCGGCGACGCGCTGAACCGGTCTTTGGAAGTCGCGCAGGTTTACTATACTCAGGCGGAGGAAATGGCCAAGTACAACGCCCGTCAGATCAGTGCGGATATTACCCGCAACCGCCTTTATGAAACGGAACGATCCGAATATCTCCAAAGCCTGATCGGCCAGCGCCAGAAAAGCTATAAAATCGGCATGGTCGAGGCGTATTTTGATTTTAAGAAAGAAAGTATGGTTTTTGTCGATGCCGAAAACCCGTCTCTGAAACCCGCGGAGCTGTCACCCAAATTGCTGGAAGATGTCTATTCCGGAAAGGAAATTTCGACGATCGCCACCACGCCTCAGGGAGAGGCGATTGTCGGAGTCGCGCCGGTTTTTTCTTACGCGGTCCCAACGGAAGTGATCGGACGCATTGCCGTGACCTACAGCGTGCCGCAGGGGTTTGTGGACAAGCTGCGCAGCATCGCCGTGGCCTCTGAGCAATACGGTCAGATGAAGCTTTTGAAGAATCCCATCAAATTTAATTATGTGGTCACCCTGTCGATTATCACCCTGGTCATCATTTTCCTGGCCACATGGTTTGGATTGTCCCTGGCCAAGAGCATCACGCATCCGATTCAGGATTTGGTCCTGGCGACAAACCGCATCACGCAGGGAGATCTGGACAGCCGTATTGACATTGAAGCGGACGACGAAGTCGGCCTGCTGGTCAAGTCGTTTAACTCCATGACGGACGATCTCAAGAAAAGCAAAACGAGCCTGGAAGAAGCCAATGTTTTTCTGGAAGAACGGCGCAAGTACATGGAAGCCGTTTTGCGCAATGTGTCAGCCGGCGTCATTTCCATTGATCGAAACGGCATTATTACCACCATCAACCGCGCCGCCGAGAGCATGCTGGAAATAGACGCCTCCGAATTCCTGCTGAAAAATTACCGCCAGTTTCTGCTGGACGAACATCTGAACATGGTGGATTCCTTTCTGGAGGAAATGCGGGAAAACAACGAACGGATACTCGTCAAACAGCTGGAACTGGTGATGCGCGAGAAAACCATCACGGCGCTTTTAACGCTCACCATGATCGTGGATGAAGAAGGCAACGATTCCGGCGTTGTTGTCGTCTTTGAAGACCTGACGGCGCTGCAGAAGGCGGAGCGGGCCGCCGCCTGGCGTGAAGTGGCCCGCCGCATGGCGCACGAAATCAAAAATCCGCTCACGCCGGTGCAGCTGTCCGCCCAGAGATTGCAGCGCAAATACGGCGACAAACTGGGCGAAGACGGTTCGGTATTCAAGGAATGCACGCAGACCATCATCGCTCAGGTGGAAGTCCTGAAGAATCTGGTCAATGAATTTTCACGCTATGCGCGCATGCCGGTGACGACGCTTACGCCCAACGATCTCAACGCCGTGGTGTCCGAAGCGGTGGCGCTTTTTGTCGATGCGCACAAGGATATTCAGTTTGAATTCAGTTTGGCGGAAAATCTGCCGCGATTTAATCTGGACGCCGAACAGATGAATCGCGTGATGATCAATTTGCTCGATAACGCCGTGGCATCGCTCAACAAGAAAACCGGCCATATCGCCGTGATTATCCGTTACGACGAGACCAGTAAAAAAGTGACCGTTGCGGTGGCGGACGATGGAGCAGGGGTGCCCGCCAGTTACAAGCAAAAAGTATTTGAGCCTTATTTTTCCACCAAGAAATCCGGAACGGGGCTTGGGTTGGCCATCGTGAGTTCCATTATCGCCGACCACAAGGGCCAGGTAAGCGTAAACGACAACTATCCGACGGGAACCATCGTATCTTTTCAGTTGCCGGTCGCGGAAGTTTAATTTATAAACAAACTCGGGTATAGAAACGATTATGAATGAAACCATACTCATTGTTGATGATGAAGTCAGTATTTGCCAGTCTCTGAAGGCCATTCTGGAGGACGAGGGCTTCCAGGTGCTGGTGGCGGGAAGCGGCGAGGAGGCCATAAAGCTTGTGGGCGAAGAAATGCCTCAGCTGGTGCTGCTTGATATTTGGCTTCCCGGCATGGACGGTCTGGAGACGCTCAAAGCCATTAAGGCCGCGCATCCCAATGTTCTGGTGATTATGATGTCCGGCCACGGGACGATTGAAACCGCCGTCAAAGCCACCAAACTCGGAGCCTTTGATTTTATCGAAAAGCCCCTGTCGCTCGACAAGGTTATCATCCTGGTCAATAACGCGCTCAACGTGGTGCGCCTCGAAGAAGAAAATATTTTATTGAAGCAGAAAGTTTCTCACCAGTACGAACTGACGGGTGCGAGCCCGCTGATTACGGAACTCAAGGAAATGATCAGCATTGTGGCGCCAACCAATGCCTGGATTCTGATTATGGGGGAAAACGGGACAGGCAAGGAGCTGGTTGCGCGCTCCATTCATCACTTAAGCCGCCGGTCGCATAAGCCCATCGTGGAAGTCAATTGCGCGGCGATTCCCGAAGAATTGATTGAAAGCGAATTATTCGGCCATGAAAAAGGCGCTTTCACCGGCGCGACCGAGAAAAAGCGGGGCAAGTTTGATCTGGCGCACGAAGGAACCATCTTTCTGGATGAAGTCGCCGATATGAGCTTGAAGGCGCAGGCGAAAATTCTGCGGATACTTCAGGAGAAAAAATTTGAACGGGTTGGCGGCAATAAAGTCATCGACATGGACGTGCGGGTGCTTGCCGCGACCAACAAGGACCTGGAAAAAGAAATGGAAGCGGGGCGTTTCCGGCAGGATCTTTATTACCGGCTGCATGTCATTCCACTGCATGTGCCGCCGCTTCGCGACCGCAAAGAAGACATCCCTTTTCTGGCCGAACGTTTCCTGCAGGATTTCGCGGCGAAAGAAGGACAAGCGCAAAAGAAACTGACGGACGCTGCTCTGGAGCGTTTGAAAGCGCACGACTGGCCGGGCAATGTTCGGGAACTGAAAAATATTATTGAACGGATGATCATCCTGACGCCGTCGGCGGAAATCAAAGCCGAAGATCTTCCGGAACTGGGGATCAAGGCGGATCAGGAGGAAACTCTTTCGGAGCCTTCCATGGCCAGTGATTCTCTCAGAGACGCCCGCATGGATTTTGAAAGGCAATTTATCCTCAAAAAGCTCGAAGAATTCGAAGGCAACATTTCCAAAACCGCCGAAGCCATCGGCCTGGAGCGCAGCAACCTGCACAAAAAGCTCAAATCTTTGAAGGTGGTTACGAAGGACGACAAATAACAGGGCCGTGGGGAAAGGCTGTAGACTGTTAGGTTATATGGAGGCGCTTCGCGCTTCGATTTAGCTTACAGCCTAAAAGCTTACCGTCTTCTTCATCCTTCGTTCTTCCCTGCCTGCTTTGTCATCTCCGAGATGGAAAATTTATTAAACGGCAGAAAGATAAGGCCCAGAATAATCACAGGCGCAATGGCCATGACATGGTAAACGAGCGCAAACGCAAGACTCTGGGCTTTCGGCATATTGAAAAGTCCCAGCCCGAGGATACATGCGGCATGCCAGTTGCCGACAAATCCCGGCATGGCGGGAATGGCAATCCCGGCAATCAAAATCACCATTACGACAAAGGCGGCCAGCACCGGCAGATCAAATCCGAAGGCCAAAATCAGGCTGTAAATGGCGGCCACATCCACCAGCCAGACGGCGGCGGACAGGAATAACAGATATAAAAGGGTCTTGACATTCTTGATGACCTCGAAACCGTCGATAAAATGATGAATGACGGCATTGGTTTTATCGGCCAGTTTGCCCGGCAGCATGCGCAGAACGCGATCGATAATTTTGACGGCGGCCTCTCTGCGCCAGATCAGACCGATGATGCAGACAATCAGCAGCATGGTGAAAACAAAAAAGATAATTCCGGATTTAATCATCCAGGGCGGCAGATCCTGCAGCATGATGACGGCAATGGTAATGGCAAGCACGGCAAGGCCGTCTAACACCCGCTCGACGATGATAGTCCCGAGCGCGGAAGACATTTTAATATCGCTTTTCCTGGAAATCAGGTAGGGCCGGGCCAATTCGCCGATGCGGGCGGGGATGGCGATGATCGCCAGAAACCCCACGGCGGTTACCGAAAAAAGCGTGACCTGATCGATTTTTTGCAACGGATTTAAAATGACGCCCCAGCGGTAGGAGCGCAGCGTCTGCATTAGAACGATGAAGAAAAGAGACGCCGCCATATAACCCAGATGGAGACCTTGAAGGTGTTCGAGGGTTTCTCTGAAATTAATGTCTCGCACTGAAAAATAAATCAAAACGACGCCGATGATAATGCCGACAAGAAGTTTCTTATTCATGAGCTCAAACCGTCCGCGGGAGATTTATTTGCATGGTTTATGGCTTGGCCAGGTATGCGGCGATTTTGTCATGCAGAAGCTGGGAAGACATTTTGTTGCCGACCCATCCGACGCGAATGGCGACGGTGGTTTGATTTTTGGCCCGGTACGTGACGTCGAATTTGACTTTTTCATCGTTGATAACCGCGTGGATGTTTCCTTTAGCAAGTTCCCTGGCGGGTTGAACGTCCGTGCCGCGCAGTTCAGCGATTGTTTTTTCACAGGCCGACCAGACCTGATCGAAGGATGCAGAGTAGTCCGTCCGGAGTTCGCCGTTGACGTACATGTATGTGCCTGTGCCTGCGCCAACCGCCGCACCCCCCACCACCAAAGCCGTGGCGCAACCGGAAAGAAAAAGAACAAACAGGCAGACGATCAGCCGGCAATGCATTTTTTTCATACGTGTTCCTCCAGATCATGGCGTTTGAGGCGTTAAAACACATTGTTAAACGCTTTGCAACTTTATTGTGGGGACTTGCTAATGGAATCAGCTGAGCTTTTCAAATTCCCGCAGCAACTCCTCCTGCCGGCGATTAAGCTGCGTCGGGATCTGCACATGGACCTCGATGATTTGATCGCCCCGGCCATAGCCGCGCACATGCGGGATGCCTTTGCCCTTGAGACGGAATAAGTGGCCGTTTTGCGTTCCTTTCGGAATTTTAATTTTTTCCGGGTCTTTAAGAGTCGGAACGTCGATGGTTGCGCCGAGCGCCGCCTGCACGAAGGAAATGGGAACGCGGCAGATAATGTCGTCTTGCTCACGCACGAAGAACTCATGTTCTTCCACTTGCAAAAAGACGTACAGGTCTCCGCTGGGTCCGCCCATTTCGCCTGCCTCGCCCTCGCCGCGCAGGCGCAGGCGTGATCCGGTTTCCACGCCGGCGGGGATTTTCAGCTCCACTTGTTTTTGTTTTCTTTCCTTGCCCGTGCCGCGGCAAAGCGTGCAGGGCTTGGTGATAAATTTGCCCTGGCCGTGACAGTGCGGGCAGGTTGAACTGATGGTAAAAAATCCGCTGGACTGCACAACCTGGCCCCGGCCGTGGCAGGTCGGGCAGGTGGAAGGCGATGTGCCCGGGGCCGCTCCCGTTCCTTCGCAGGATGAGCAGGTGTAGAGTTTTTCCAGATCGATGGTTTTGGTGACACCGAAAGCGGCGTCAATAAAGGGAATTTTCAAGTCGTAGCGCAAATCGGCGCCGGCCCGCGCGCCCGCTCTTCCCCGCCCGCGTCCGCGGCCCTGTCCGAAGCCGAAAACATCTTCAAAAATGTCGCCAAAGTTGGAAAAGATATCGTCAAATCCGCTGAATCCCTGAAAGCCGGTGTTGCTCAGTCCGGCATGTCCGTAATGATCGTAGATTTCACGTTTTTGCTTGTCGCTTAAGACTTCATAGGCTTCGGCGGCTTCTTTAAAACGGTCTTCCGCCTGCTTGTCTCCCGGATTTTTATCGGGGTGGCACTGCATGGCAATTTTGCGGTAACTTTTTTTAATTTCCTCGTCCGAGGCCGTTTTGGCGACGCCCAGAATTTCGTAATAATCCTTTTTTGTCATGAGTGCTTTTCCGTGGCCTCCGCTTTTATTCTGGCCGTAAGCTTCTGGAGTAATTCCGTGTTCCCGGCTTTTTCCAGCGCGTATTTGGCAAACGAATGTTTATTCAGATCCATGGCGCGTTGGGCGATGTTTTCCCAGTCGGCCTTTTGAATTTCCAACTGCAACGCCCGGGCCGCTCCCTGGAAGAGAAAAACATCACCCATTTCCATGGCCCGATTTTTGACTTTTTCCATGCCGGAGGTGTTGCCGGCTTTAAAGAAGAAATCCAGCGCGTCGGATAGTGCGTTTTCTTCCAGATACAACGCTCCGTAACGCGCGAGCGTTTCAGGGGATGTTTTATCGATATACAGAATTTTTTGTTTTAGTCGGTAATCCGGCAGTTTCCTCTTGCTCAAGGCGTTCCTCCTGAAAAAAATGACGCCGTGTGGACGAACACGGCGTAAGATAATAACGGTTCTTCATCTGTCAACGGTCCAAAAGAATTATTTTACCAGACGGGAAAAGGCTTCCTCGTATTTGGCCCGCGTTTTATCAATGATTTCCTGGGGCAGCTCGGGCGCCGGCGGCTTCTGGTTCCAGTGAATGGACAGCAGATAATCGCGCAGAAACTGCTTGTCAAAACTTTTCTGTGAACGGCCTTCCTCGTAATCATCGGCCGGCCAGAACCGCGATGAATCCGGCGTCAGGAGTTCATCAATCAGAATCAGCTTCTTGCCGACCAGACCGAACTCCATTTTTGTGTCGGCAATGATCATGCCGGCTTTCAGCGCGATGGATGCAGCGCGTTCATAAATGGCCAGCGATTTCTTTATGACCTGTTCGGTAAGATCAACGCCTACGATGTCTTCCATTTCGGAACGGGTGATCGGCGCGTCGTGCTGTCCTTCCGGCGCTTTGGTGGTCGGCGTAAAAATCGGCTGCGGCAGTTTGCACGATTCTTTCAATCCCTCCGGCAGTTTGATGCCGGAAACCGTCTGGTTGTGGCGGTAATCATTCCATCCGGACCCGGACAAATATCCGCGCACAATGCATTCGACCGGCAGCGGTGTTGCGTTTGTCACCAGCATGCTGCGGTCTTTGAGGCTTTCGTAATAGGGCGCGCATTCCGGCGGAAAATCGGCTGCGTCCGTCGAGACGATATGGTTGCCGATAATGTCTTCCATGTGCTTGAACCAGAACGCGGACATCTGATTGAGAATTTTCCCCTTGCCCGGTATCGGATTGGGCATGATGACATCGAAAGCTGAAATACGGTCGGTGGCGACGATAAGCAGGTAATCTCTCACCGCGTAAAGATCGCGCACTTTGCCGCGGTTAAGAAACTTGAGTTTCGGAAAATTGGTATGGGAAATGCTTTTGGTCATGGAAGGCACGCTCCTTTACTGGACGTAGGGATTGTATTGTTTTTCGTGGCCGATCGTCGATTGCGGCATCCGGCCGTAATTGTGGCCGGGGAGAACTTTGGTATCGTCCGGCAATGTAAAGAGTCTGGTTTTAATCGCGTTGAACATGGTCTGCCAGGAGCCGCCCGGCAAATCGGTCCGGCCGACCGCTTCCACAAACAACGTGTCGCCGGTAAAGACATAACCCGGGGTATACAGGCACATGCCGCCGGGTGAATGGCCGGGGGTGGAAATGACTTTCAAGTCCACATTGCCCACCGAAATCGTCTGTCCGTCTTTGACGAGAATGTCTGGCGCGGGAGACTGGGCCGCGCCGAACATGCGCAGCATGGCGGCAGGCGTTGACGTCAGCATGATGGCGTCGTCTTCATGGACGATGATTTTTGCGCCGGTGAGTTTTTTCATTTCAGCGTTTCCGCCGATGTGATCCACATGACCGTGCGTGTTGACGATATAATTGATTTTTAAATTATTTTTTCTGGCCGCATCCAGTATGCCCTGAGCGTTATCCGCCGGATCGATGACCAGCGCGTCGCCGGTAACCGGGTCTCCGACAAGATAGGCAAACACCGCCATATGGCCGACCTGCATTTGTTGAACGAACATAACTGCTCCTTAAAAAATTATGGGAGCGTACGCTAGCATGATTGTGTTTCTTTCGTCAATTTAAATCCGGCGCTTCAGAATGGCCCCGAAGAAGCCATCCATCGCGTGGCGCTGAGGATAAATTCTTAAAAAGCCGCGGCTGTCCGTCGGAAGGCCGGAGATGCTTTTTGCCGGAGGTTCAACCGTAAAATCGGTACGATCCGCCAAAAATTGTCGGACAACGTCATCATTTTCGGCGGCCAGAAGAGAGCAGGTGCAATAAATCAGATGGCCGCCTTTTTTAACCGCGTCGGCCGCATGAGAGAGAATGATCTGCTGGGATTTTGAAAATGCCGGAATATCCGTTGTTTTCAGACGCCATTTGATTTCCGGATTGCGGCGCAGCGTACCCGTGCCGGAGCAGGGGGCATCCACCAGCACATGGTCGAATTGTTTTGAAAAGGCGGACGGCAGAGGCTTGCCCAGATCAGCCGTTTGGGCATCGACGATGGAGACGCCCATGCGCAAGGCGTCTTTTTTCAACTGTGCAATTTTATCGGCGTCGCGATCAAGCGCCACAATCCGTCCGCGGTTTTGCATCAACGCCGCCAGGTGTGTGGTTTTGCCGCCACTGCCCGCGCAGGCATCCAGAACGTTTGCGCCGCTTTCGGGCTGGACCAGATGGGACACAAGCTGCGCCGCTTCGTCCTGAAGACGAAGCAGTCCCTCTTTAAAGAAAACCGTTTTTTGAACGGGACGGGGCGCTTCGGTCAGATTGAGGCCGTCGGGCGCCAACCGCGTCGGCTCGCAGGAAAAATCCTCGGCGGCAAGTTTTTCCTGAAGCGCGCTTCGCGAGATTTTCAGTGTGTTGGCGCGCAGCGTAAGAGGAGGCAGTTCATTGTTTTCCCGGCACAAGGCGATCGTTTCGTCCTGCCCGAATATTGAAAGCCAGGATTTCACCAGCCAAAGCGGATGAGAATAAAATGCCGCGATGTATTCGGTGGGATTTTTCTCCGGAGCGGGAAATGCGATTTTATCGGTATTGCGCAGATAGCTGCGCAGCACGGCGTTGATCAGTCCATCGGCGGCGGGGGCGATTTTCTTGGCGATCTTAACGGCCTCATCCACGACGGCAAAGGCCGGGAGCCGGTCGCTGAATTTAAGTTGATACAGGCCGGTGCGCAGGATATTTTTGACGCTTTCCTCCATTTTGGCATAGTGGCCGCGATAGAGTTTGATCAGAATCCAATCCAGATGGCCCTGATGGCGCAGGACGCCGTAAACCAGATGCGTGAGCAGCCTTCCGTCCGCCGTCGCGGACAGATTCAGTTCATCGAGGCAGGCGTCGAGCAGGTCGCCTGCAAACGCCTGACCTCCGGCAACAGTATTTAAAATATCGACGGCATGATGCCGAATCGTTTTTTTCATTTGTCCTAACAGCCGACAGCCTGTAGGGAACGGTCGCGACCGTTCCCTACATTTCAAGACCGTTCCCTAAAGCGGAATGTTGTTATGCTTCTTTATCCGCCTGGCTTCTTTTTTATCTTTCATGGCGTCGAGCACGGCGATAATGTGCTTGCGTGTCAGATTCGGTGAAATGACCTCGTCAATGGCGGCAAGCGATGCGGCAAAGTACGGATTGTTGAATTTTTCTTCGTAGCCCGCGATCAGTTCGGCGCGTCTGGCGGCCGGGTCCGCCGCTTGCGCAATTTCGCTGCGGTAAATAATGTTGCAGGCGCCTTCCGCCCCCATCACGGCGATTTCCGCCGTCGGCCAGGCTATGACGTAATCGGCGCCCAGCTGCTTGCTGCACATGCCCAGATACGATCCGCCGTAGTCCTTCCGCGTGGCCACGGTAATTTTGGGGACGGTTGCTTCGGAATAGGCATGCAGCAGTTTCGCGCCATGCCGGATAATTCCCGCC
>CAZGDK010000051.1:0-20219 GCA_964525155.1 uncultured Smithella sp.
TGTAATATAATCTCCGATCAGAGGTTTGTCAAAGGAAATGGCATAAACAACAGATATCCACCTCCGTCACTTCGTGACACCTCCGCCAGCGGAGGACACGCATGAACCGTCTTCATGCTTTTTCTTTTCTTTTTTCTTTTCCGCCAGGCGCATCTGCCGCCTTTCTTCCGCCTCTTGATTGCGATGCCGTTCCTCATCCGTTTCCAAAATCAGCGGCGGCAGGGCAATCGGCCTTTTATTGGCGTCCAGCGCCACAAACGTGAGATACGCGGAACCCGTATGGCGCATCTGCCCGGTCAGTGGGTTTTCCGCCTCGACACGGACGCCGACTTCCATGGATGTTCTGCCGACATAGTTGACGGACGCTTTGAGGGTCAGAACATCCCCTATGAATACGGGATGATGAAAGTCCAGCCGGTCGATGGATGCCGTAACGACATGCGCCCGCGCGTGGCGCGTGGCGGCCACACCGCCAGCCGTGTCGATGAGTTTCATGATGTCGCCGCCATGCACGTTTCCGGCCGGATTTGCGTTTTCCGGATTCATGGCCTGCGCGATAATCACACGACTTTCACTGACTTTTTTGCTTTCCATGTTTTCAACCCTTAGAACTTGATCTGTTTTGATTTAAAGTCCCGTGCGACGGTGCGGCGCTCTTCGCGCTCTTTGATGTCTTCACGGCGGTCATGCAGTTTTTTACCTTTACCAATGCCGATTTCCACTTTCACCATCCCGTTTTTGAAATAGAGACGAAGCGGTATCAGCGCAAGACCTTTTTCCCTCGATTTGCCGTAAAGCTTTTTAATCTCGCGCTTGTGCAGAAGCAATTTGCGCGGCCTCAACGGTTCATGATTGGCCCGGTTGCCGAAATCGTAGTGGCTGATATGCAGTTCCCGCAGATAGACTTCGTCGTCCTTAACAACGGCGTAGCTGTCTTTGAGATTTGCCTTGCCGGCGCGCAGGGCCTTCACTTCCGTCCCGGACAGGACCATGCCCGCCTCATAGACGTCGTCGATATCGTAATTGACCCGTGCGAATTTGTTGGTCGCAATCAGTTTATGCGCCGTGTTGTCTTTTGTCATGGGGTGACTCTACATTAAATTTTCGGTTTCGTCATCAAATAGTCCGTCTTTACGTGGCTCATGGCCGTATAAATATTGTGACGAATTTCCGGATTGTCAAGTTCCAGTTGATCAAGAAGCTTTTTGATATAATGCCGCTTTGAATTGACGCTCGACGGGCAGACGTTTTTGACCGTGGGAAACTGACGCTCGCGGCTGTATTTTTTCACCAGCGCTTCGCTCAGATACGAAAGCGGCCGGATGATGTGCAGTTTGCCGCCGAAAATGCTTTGATTGGGAATCATGGTGCTGATTTCCCGGCCATAAAACAGATTGATCAAAAGCGTTTCGATGATATCGTCCTTATGATGGGCGAAGGCGATTTTATTGCAGCCTTTTTCATCGGCGATTTCAAAAATCCTTTTGCGGCGCAAGCGCGAGCAAAGAAAACACGGATTCTTCCGATTGAATTCAGTATGCGACAAGGCTCCGATGTCCGTTTTTTCCATGACGTATTGATAGCGATGTTCCTGAAAATAGTTTTCCAGTTCCCGGTACGCGACGTAATCCGGATCAAACCCCATATCGATATTCACTGCGATAAACGAAAACGTCGGCACAAAAATCATGGACGAATCGAGCAGGTCCAGAAGCGCAAAACTGTCCGCGCCGCCGGAAACGCCGACAAGCACCCGGTCGCCTTCGGTAATCATGCCGTAGTCCATCACAGCCTTTTCCATCCACTTTTTCAGATGGAAAAAGAGCTTTGTGTTTTTATCTTTTTGTGCGCAATGATCTTCCAATGGTTTTGTCTTCCTTCTCCGGCGTCATACTCGCCCGTTTCTATCCGACTTCCCTTTAGAAAACAAGAATCTCTTTGAATAGAACCTTGAAATCGCCGCCAGTCTCTGTTATAGGTCAATGCAAAGTACGAAAAGGAGGTTTATATGCCGGAAATCATCAATGTTCATGCCAGAGAAATCCTCGACTCTAGAGGCAATCCCACCGTAGAAGCAGAGGTAACCACCATTTCAGGAATCACCGCGCGGGCGGCTGTCCCCTCGGGCGCTTCAACGGGCGAACATGAAACGCTGGAATTGCGCGACGGAAACAAGAAACGATACAACGGAAAAGGCGTTCAGACCGCCGTTAAAAATATTCTCCAGAAAATCGGACCGGAAATCATTGGTATGGACTGCCGCAGACAGCGCGACATCGACTACGCCATGATCGAACTCGACGGCACGGAAAACAAGGGCAAACTGGGCGCCAACTCCATTTTGGCCGTCTCCATGGCAGCAGCCAAAGCCGGTGCGGAAGTATCGGGTCTTCCCCTTTACCGCTATCTGGGCGGCGTCAATGCCCATGTGATCCCGGTGCCGATGTGCAACATTCTCAACGGCGGGCAGCACGCCGACAATAACGTGGACATTCAGGAATTCATGATCATGCCGGTGGGCGCACCCAACTTCACGGAAGGCATCCGCATGGCGGCCGAGGTGTTCCATTCGCTGAAATCCGTTTTGAAGAGCAAAGGCTACAACACGAGCGTGGGCGACGAAGGCGGTTTTGCTCCGAATCTGAAATCCAATGAAGAAGCCCTGGCCTGCATTATGACGGCCATTGAAAAAGCAAATTACAAAGCGGGTAAAGACATCATGATCGCGCTCGACTGCGCGGCAAGCTCCTTCTATGAAAAAGGCAAATACATTCTGGCGGCGGAAGCCAAGCCCCAGAAGTCAGCCGAAGAACTGGTGAAATTCTACGCCGATCTGGTCGCCAAATACCCGATCGTTTCCATCGAAGACGGTCTGGCGGAAGATGACTGGGCCGGCTGGAAACTGATGACGGACGAACTGGGAAGCAAAATCCAGATCGTCGGCGACGATATTTTTGTCACCAATATCAAACGCCTGAATAAAGGGATCGACCTTGGCATTGCCAACTCCATTCTGATCAAACTCAATCAGATCGGATCGGTCACCGAAACGCTCAACACCATCGAAAGAGCCAAAGAATCCAGTTATACGTGTGTTGTGTCGCACCGCTCCGGCGAGACGGAAGATACTTTCATGGCGGACATTGCCGTGGCCGCAAACTGCGGTCAGATCAAGAGCGGATCACTTTCCCGCACGGACCGGCTGGCGAAATACAATCAGTTGATGCGTATTGAAGAAGAACTGGGCGATGCGGCCGCTTACCGCGGAATGAATGCTTTTTACAGCGTAAAAAAACCCGCGGCAGTCAAAACAGGTAAAAAGAAATAATAAAATCAACAGCTAAAGGCCATGTCCGACTGCCATGCCGGACATGGCCTTTTTTTATCGAAAATGTAGCCCACATCACTGAAAAAAAATGAGCTTTTACCTATATTGAGTTCAAAGGAGTTTTGGCTCAAATCATGAAACGCTTTTTTCAGACGTCAGTTATTGCGATGTTCATGCTTGCGGTTTTGCTTGCCTGCCCTGTCTATAGCGAAACCGGGAGCAATCAGCAGGCAAGCGACTCTCGGCAAACTGAACTGGACGGCAGCCAAGCCGCAAGCTTCAGCTTGCTGCAATTTTATCGACATCAGGTCGGCCTTTTTCATACCCGTGTACAAAATCTGTTAACCAAAACGGGTCTGGACGAGTCGTTGTTAAACCGAATGTTTATCACCGCAGAACGTCAAAACAGCCATCTTCCGTCTTCATTGCCAGAGCAGACCGCGCTTTTAAAGATTCCCGGAAATACTTTTGTTAAAACGTCCGGCTTCCATGATCCTGCAAAACCAAACACATATCCGTCCATGTATGAGTTCATGCGAAGCCAGATTCTCGCCCCTTACAAAGACAAGACCACCGCGCATAATCTGATGTCCGTCATGGTCCCCATCGCGGCAACCAATCATATAACCATCATCCCGGTGGTTTCAGGGGTGATTTCCATAAACGGTATTGAACAAAACGATATTAAAGACCGAAGCCTTTTGACCGTCAGGGAAAATGCTCTTCTTTATGGCGGCATCAATCTGAGCTACAGCTTTTAGCAATATTAATCCACCACAATGCCGCCCGCCATTTTGGCCGCCCGCACGGTATTGAGCATGAGCATGGTAATGGTCATGGGCCCCACTCCGCCGGGAACAGGCGTAATCATACTTGCCTTTTCTTTGACCGAAGCAAAATCCACATCGCCTGCGAGTTTGGCTTTTCCTTCGGGCGTTGTGCCGATCCGGTTGACGCCGACATCAATCACCACCGCGCCTTCTTTGACCATGTCGGCCGTCACGGCGCCGGGCTTTCCCGCAGCGACAATCAAAATATCCGCCCGCAACGTGTGGGCCTTCATATCCTTTGTGCGCGT
The DNA here is from genome assembly GCA_964525155.1 of uncultured Smithella sp. Classification (GTDB taxonomy): domain Bacteria; phylum Desulfobacterota; class Syntrophia; order Syntrophales; family Smithellaceae; genus UBA8904. The sequence continues at coordinate 4,407 of CAZGDK010000051.1, forward strand.
GTGACAAAATGTGACGGTGGCATTGGCGCCTTTGGCTTTCTGAACCAGCATCATGCCGATGGGCTTGCCGACGATATTGCTGCGTCCCACCACAACGACTTCGGCCCCGTCCGTCGCAACGCCCGAACGTATCAGCATTTGCTGAATTCCATACGGCGTGCAGGGATAAAAGCGGCCTTCGCCGATCATCAGTTTGCCGACATTGACCGGATGGAATCCGTCCACGTCCTTATCCGGATCGATGGCGTAAAGAATCTTGTTTTCGTTGATATGCTTCGGAAGCGGCAGCTGCACCAGAATGCCGTGAATTCTCGGGTCCTTGTTGTATTTGTCAATGAGCTTTAAAAGATCATCTTCCGAAATATTCTCCGGCTGATCATCCTGAAGAGAATAAAAGCCCAGCTCATGGGCGGTTTTCCCTTTGGCGGTCACGTAACTGACGGACGCCGGATTTTTCCCGACGAGAATGGTCACCAACCCGGGCTGAATGTTGTGATCCGCTTTCAGTTTAAGGACCTCAGCCTTTAGCTCTGCGCGGATCTGAGCGGCAATTGCGGCGCCGCTGATGATTTTTGCTGTCATGGACTACTCCTTCAAACTTGTGTGATCTCTTTTTAAAAAATAGTTTTGCCAGGCGGACGTGTTGAGATATTTTGCGTCTGACATCGTGACGCCGCCGGCAAACGGTTCTTTCTCGCGGTTATGGAGCTTGAGGCGGTTGTAAGCCCTGTACCAGATGCACATTTTGTCGCCGACTTCGCACACACCCTGATGCGAACCGCCACAGGGGCCGTTGCGCTGATTCTTGCTGCATTTGTCTTCCGGGCACAGATAGGCAATTTCCAGAAGCGAACAGTCGCCGCAGTCATGGCATCCGAAAAGACAAATTTTTCCGGCATGTTCAAAGAAGTGAAAAAACCGCTCCCATGATTTTTTTCCGTCAATCTTCCGATACAAGAACCTCAGCACGGAGTAAACCGGCGATTTTTCGACAAACGCCAGATGATGCACCCATCGGCTCAAACGATAGCCGACCGGCTCGTGCCAAACCCTGTAAAAGAAATGCCGCGACGTTTTTTGGGATTGTTTATAGCTGTCGGTCACTTCCGGCAAAGCATATCCGTCATCGTCATGCTTGTACAAATAGAATTCACCGGCCTGAGGAAACGACATATCCTTGTAAAATTCTTTCCAGTCGCCCGAAGCATAGCTTTGCGCCTTTTCCCGGACGGCCAGCGCATCCTTAAGATGATGCACACCGCCCAGATAGCAGCCGTTGAACCCCAAACCTTTGGCAATCGCCATCTGACGCGCGGCAAATTCCAGGAAAAAACCTTTGCCCTTGTCGGACGCGGCGGCCTGCTTTTGAGCCAGCGCCAGCAGTTCCGGCGTGACCACGCAGCCCGCAATTCTGCCGTCGTGGAATACCCTGGCCACGCCGCCGGTCAAAAGGTAGATATTGGCGATCAGCGGCTTTGGGATATGGTTTAACCTGGCATACATCAAAAGTTCGGACCATTTCCGGGCGTCGTAGCCGACCTGGATAATAAAAAACGCGGCGCCCGCCCGGATTTTCTTTTCCATCTTGTAGTACTGGCACAGATATTCGGCTTCATGCTGTTTGAAGGGCGACACGGTTGCAGACAAAAGAAAATCAGTTTTGCCAAGCGTTGCCGACTTACCGGAAGGCAGCGGCGCGACAAGCCCCCGGTTCATCTCCGCGTACATTTTGAGCAAAGCTACGGAATCAATGTCAAAAACCGGACGGCCCGTTCCACGATAGCCTTCGCCTGGATAATCGCCGGACAAGGCAAGAATGTTGGCAAAGCCGTCGCCGGCCAGACGCCAGGCGCGCGATTCCAGCGCGTTGCGGTTTTGGTCCTTGCAAGTGATATGGATGTTGACGTTGTGTCCCTTGTCCAGGAGGCTTTTGCCCAGCGTTTCCGGTGTGAAATGCGGATTGCCGCCGGGATTGTCGGTGATGCTTACGAAATCAAAAAGGCCGGTGTCCATCACGTCATGGACAAAATGATGAACCTTATCGCCTTCAACCTGCAAAAGACCGCGCGTGGTCACGGCTTCGACGCCGTGAACAAAGGTCTTACCGGCTATTATGTCTTTTAGATTAATTGTCATTCTGCCGCCGTCTGGCTTTCATTGAAAAGGCCGCGCTTCACTAGCATGATTTAAGGATATTCTCTACAGGAACTTGAACAGGCGGCGGCGGACCACTTCCATTTGCGCCCTATTTTCGGTCAGGCGATAGCTGCGTTCCTCCTTGCCGCCTTTTCGTTCGTCCTTGCCGCTTTTACGCTCGGTTTGCGAAACCACCAGTTCGGCGTCTTCCACAAATTTTATGGCATTTATGTAATTGGCGTTGGACAGTGATTCGGCACGCAGCACTTCGCCTTTCCGGAAGATCCGGTCGCCCAGCGGACGAATTTTGGCCAGCCAGTCTTTTTGCGTCAGCGGTTTTTTCTTGAGATAAACCATGCTGCGCAAAACGATCCAGCAGGATTCCAGATAATTGTGAATGAGACCGGCAAAGGGCTTGAGCCTGGCGTTGCCCCTGCTTTTTACTTCAATCCAGACTTCGCCGTCGCGCTCGGACGTAACGATCAGTGCTTTTTCATGCAGATAGTCGAGCACATCCTGAACTTCCTCGACATCATCGCGCCGCTCGTCAAAAATAAATTCATTCCATAAAAGCCACTTCAGGAACTTATAGTCGCCCATCACTTTCGCCAGCGGCATCATGTCCTCGGAATGCTTGACCATCGACGTGGCGACAAAGCAAATGGGCACAAAGAAATGCAGGATGTTATTTTTATAATATTCCAGGTTGAGCCTTTTGGAGTCTTCCAGGGAATAGACGATTTCCTGCATCTCCTCTTCTTCCTCTTCGGCTTCTATCTTTGATAAGATGCCGGTCTGAACAAAAATATTCAGAGCGTCGGAAATGGCTTTCTCGCGGTGGGAAAAGGTCGCGGCGATTTTGACCTTTCTTGTTGAAAGATAATCGTAAAACTCGTTTAAAACGGCGCTCAATTCATCGTAAGACATGCCGCGCCGGTCATGACTCAGAAGGCCTGACGCCACGAGCGAGAAAGGGGTTACAACCGAAACCTTGTTGATTTCCAGAACAGTTTCATACCCGATTTTTCGATACAGGCTCTGGCGTTCATCCAGCGTCATTTCATCGATGGGCTTTTCCTGCGCCTCCAGATAATCTTTCATGATGATGGGATCGCCGATGTTGATGTATACACGTCCGTAACGTTTGCGCAGCACCTTGGTGCTTTTGATAAGTTCCGCGGTGTTTTCCTGCTTTTTGGGCTGTCCGGCCAGTTCGTTGAGGTATGAGCGCTCTTCAATGACGCGGTCATATCCGACGTACACGGGAACGGCGGCCAAGTTCTCGCAATACTTGTCCTGATACGCCTGAATGATCATGGACAAAAGCCCGTATTTGGGCATGACCATTTTTCCCGTCCGGCTTCTGCCGCCTTCAATAAAAAATTCCAGCGGCAGCCCTTCGTGCAGCAGCGTGGCCATATACTTCGCGAAGACTTCGCCATACACTTCGTTTCCCCGGAAACTGCGCCGCAGGAAAAACGCGCCGGAACGGCGAAAGATGTATCCCAGAGGAAAAAACGACAGATTGTTGCCCGCCGCAATAAACGGCAGTTGAATATTGTTTTTGAAAAAGACATACGACAGCAAAAGATAATCGATATGGCTGCGATGGCAGGAAATAATGACAAACGGCATTTTCTTGGACAGGTTGCGAAGCCTTGCCATGCCTTCGGAATCGACCGAAAGGCCGTCATAAACCGTATTCCACAACCATGAGAGCGCCTTGAGCCAGATTTCAATAAACGTTTCCTGATAATCGGCGGCGATTTCGAAAAGATAGCGTCGGGCTTCCTTGACCACGGCCGCTTTGTCCTTTTTGTTTCTTTTTGCGTACTCCTCAAGAAACTGGTCGACTTTGGGATCGTGCATGACCATCCCCATGATTTCAGCGCGCGATTTCAACGCCGGACCGACAACGGCCGTCTTTTCTTCCTCGATCCGGTCGATGAGTTCTCCGCGCAAGTCATGAATCAATTCGCCGGGGGAGATATCGCCGTTGGCGGCGATATACTCGGTCAGATTGACCGGCTGCGTGGGAATGACAAACGCCTGATTGGAATAACGGATAAACGTAATCAGACGTCGAAGCGTGCCTGTATGCTCCATCTGGCCGAACAGAATATTGACCAGGCTTTCATCTTCCTTTTCGCGACGGCGGCCGTAAGCCACAAGAAAGGGCACGATAAAGATCGGAAAGGAAACCCTCTTTTGCAGATTGATCAGGCTTTCCAGAGCATCCTGCGCGGAGCGGCTGTCAATAAATTCCGATTCTCCCAGGTGGATAATGATGCTTTCCTTGTTGGCGACTTTCCTTTCCAGAAAGTCCAGTTTGCCGCGGCGGGTAATGTGTTCCCGGCGGAAACGGCGCAGAAACGACGACGCGTAAAATTTCAGCATTTTGGACATGGGCTGCCAAAACGACATGTTCATGCCATGACAGTAAACGGGACGGGACAAATCCTTGCGTTCGGCAATATCGGAAATGATCAGGCTGTTGAGCTTGCTTCTCTGCTTGATGGCGTAAACAATAACGCCCTGTCCGGCCAAATCTTTCAGCGTTTTAACGCCTTCATCCGAAATCGACACTTTCGATATGTACGTTTTCACCGGACGAAAACGCAGGATATCCCGATTTTCATATAAACATCCCGAATAGTATTCATCGTCCTGACGTTCGGGTGTTGATGACACTTTATTCTTCATAAATCTTCCGGTTTATTTTTTGATCCCATCGGAAAAAATCAGGCGGAATGCTAGGCTTCCTTCTTCTGAAATTCATCCGGAAAGCGTTCAAACATGTATTCCTGAACCAGGGCCCGCACATCCGCGACATTGTTAAAAGCCATGGCTTTTTGCACCAGCGCGCGGGATTCCGCAAGCGTCGCCTGCTGCACAATGCGTTTAATGCGCGGAATCGCCAGATGGTTCATACTCAATTCGTCGAGCTGCATCCCCAGAAGAATCAGGCAGCACAGGGGATCTCCGGCCATTTCACCGCACATGGCCACGCGGATTTTCGCCGCATGCGCCTTATCCACAATGGTTTTGATTAATCTTAACACCGCGGGGTGCAGCGGTTCGTAAAGATACGTCACTCGCTCATTGGAACGGTCGATCGCCAGGGAATACTGAATCAGATCGTTGGTGCCAATGCTGAAATAATCGACTTCCTTCGCCAGTTGATCGGCGATGACGGCGGCGGCGGGCACTTCGATCATGACACCAATGTCCATCCGTTCGGCAATGGGCACGCCTTCGGCCAGAAGTTCCTGACGGGTTTCCTCCAGAAGCCTTTTGGCTTCCTGAATTTCTTCAATGCCGGAAATCATCGGGAACAGAATCTTCACCCGCCCCAGGGCGCTCACACGCCAGATCGCCCGCAGCTGGGCTTTAAACAATTCAACTTCCTTCAGGCAGAAACGAATGGCCCGAAGCCCCATTTGCGGATTCAATTCTTTCGCCTGCTTCTGGTAATTGGGAAATTTGTCGCCGCCCAGATCAAAGGTACGGATGGTTGACCAGGCCAGATTTTTCTCGCTGACAACCTGCCGGTAATTATTGAAATGATCTTCCTCCGAGGGCAGCTCCTCCCGGTAAATGTAGAGAAATTCCGTCCGGTAAAGCCCGATATGTTCGGCTCCGTGCAGGATGGCCGAAGGAATCTCTTCGATAAATTCAATGTTGGACCCGATGCGCACACTGTAATTGTCTTTCGTTACGGCCGGCATCCGGGCGTATTTGAGGTATTCGTCCTTGGCATCGTCATAATGCCGCTTCTTTTCCTCGTAGCGTTTCAGCATGTCCGGATAAGGGTTGACAACCACCAGCCCGGATGAACCGTCGACAATGATCTCGTCGCCGGTGCGGACAAACCGCGTGACATTATCCAGCCCGACCACGGCCGGCAATTCCATGGAGCGCGCAACAATGGCCGTATGCGATGTCCGGCCGCCACTGTCCGTGGCGAAACCGACGACTTTGTCCAGTTTCATCTGCGCCGTATCTGCCGGAGAAAGGTCATGAGAAACGATGATCACGCCGTCATGGCCCACTTCCCAGACAATTTCATGCTTTTCGCCGGTCAAATTGCGCAGAATCCTTTGGACGACATACTGAACGTCGCTGATGCGTCCGCTGATATAAGCGTCGTCCAGACCTTCAAATATCTGCTTGTAATGATCCAGCGTCATGCGCACCGCCCATTCGGCGTTAACCCCCAGGCGGCGGATATATTTGATGGTGCGGTTGACGAACTTTTTATCGGACAGCAATAAGATATGAACGTCAATAATATAGAGCGGTTCCGTGACTTTTGTTTTTTTGAGTTTTTCCTGAATTTCGTGAAGCTGGCGCGATGATTCTTTCAGGGCATGCTTGAAGCGTTCGATTTCATGAGGAATCAAATCATTATTGTTGAGCTTGTAAAAAGATATTTGCGCATCCAGCGGATCGTAACGGTACACTTTGCCGATTACGATGCCCGGAGAAACGCCGATCCCCTTAACAACAAATGTTTTTTTCCCTTGCTCCGTTGTCATGTCAGAGTTTAATCTTCTCCAAATTTGTTTTCGATTAATGCTTCAATTTCCGCAAGTGCCTGAACCGCATCAACCCCTTGCGCTCTTACTGTTATCATACCGCCCATCGGACAGGCAAGCGTCAATATCCCCAGAATGCTCTTGCCGTTGACGGTCTGGCCGTTTCGTTCAATAAAGATTTCAGATTTGTATTTCTGCGCGATGCGGACAAACGACGCCGCCGCACGCGCGTGCATGCCCAGTTTGTTTTTTAATTTGAATGTTTTCATTTCCACCACGGTAACATATCTCTCATTGAAACGATCATCAACAGCGCTGTGGCAATGTATAAAATATAAATCTGCGAAATTCCTTTTTTAATCATCCACCAGCAAAGCAAAATGGCCGAAAGCGCCGAAAGCGCCTGCAAAATCCACGGTTCTCCAGCAACCGTCGAATACCGGGACCGCAAAAGCCACAGACCGCAAGAGGAAAGAATCACAAGCGAGAACCACCTTACACGAATAGCAATGTGCGGCAAATCAATTTTACGTATAAATTCAATCCCCTGTTTTCCCTTTCTGTAACCTTCTAAAAAACCTTGCAGCCTGATCCACAGATGCGCCGGGATGTATATCAGAATCACCGCCAGGGGGGCAAACAACACCCCCGCCCAAACCATGGCCGCCGCAAAAATTCCCGCACACGGGCGAAGCGCGCCCCAGAAAAATGTATCGCCAATCGCCGCGTAGGGTCCCATCAGGCTTTGCTTCACCGCCACAATAGAAGACGCGTCTTGCGCGTCTCTTTTATCTTCTTCCATGCGAACCACGGAGCCGATCACCGGCGACGACAAATAGGGATGCGTATTAAACATTTGCAAGTGTCTGGTCAATGTTTCTTCAGCCTCTTGCGGGTTCATGTTTTTTTCCCGGATCAGGGGAAGGATCGCGTACGTAAAACCCAGATTTTGCATCCTGCGAAAATTTAATGTCGCATGGATGCAAAAAGACCTCAAAAATATTTTAATCAAAGCCCCTTTTGTCATTTTTTCCGCGGCGTCAAACTCTATGTATCTTCATTATTTTCCTAAATTTATGTGCTCAACGACCTAACATAAATAGCAGGTGAAGTCAATTTAATCGGGCACAATGTTGTGGTGATTTACGGTCCGCGCGATGACGACCAGCTCAGAAAATATCAGGGAAGAACCAGGGAATGAATCAAGTCTTCGGGCTGATTTAATTTTTCTTGACAGGTGTTTTTTTTGCTGTTAAGGACACGCCGGTTTGAAGTTACCGGCGAGTTGTGAATATTTTTGATTTTTTTAACCCTGTACTCGCCGTATCAGCAATAAATAGCTCATTATATTAGGGGGTCACTTAAAATGCTTTGTGAAACAGTAAAAAAGGGTGTGGAATGCGCTTTCATGAGTAAGAAAGGCTGCGGTTTCTTCGGCGGCAGCTGTTCTCCGATCATTGATAAATGCGGTGATTGCAATAAGATTTTCGAATATGAGGCCGGCAAATACTGCAAGGTTTATCCGGATCCCAAAAGTAAGTGGATGACAGGCAACTGTCCGACTGCGTCGCACATCAAAATCGAAATCAAGGAAGCTCAGAAAATCAACCCGCTCAAAGCGTCCAAACGGGCAAGCAAAAAGAAATAATACCGATAATCAATAGGATCTAAAAAAAAGCCGGCAGTCGAAACTGCCGGTTTTTTTAACTCATGATGCTTCGTATATGCTGCAATTCTTTTTTGATCACCATCAATTTTTCGTGGTTTCCGGAAGCTGTCGGGCGCTCTTCATCGCCTTTCATCTTGAGAAGCTGCTTTCTAGCCCCATCAATTGTAAACTTTTGTTGATACAGTAAATTCCGGATGGTCAGAAGTTCCTGGACATCTTTTTTCCGGTACAGACGCTGCGCCGCCTTGGTTCTTACCGGCTTGACGGTTTTGAATTCCGTTTCCCAGTAACGAATGACATAGGGCTCTACATTGAGGATTTTACTGACTTCTCCAATACGGAAATAAGCTTTTTCGGGAATTATGCCGTCCATACAATTCCTGAATCCTTAAGGAGAAAAAACACCTGATCCCCTGAAAACCACAAGAAGTACGAACCGATCCGGTTCGTACTTCTCCAGTCTCAGGAATATCCGAGTAATTGAATGAAAATAAGTTAGCCGTTTAAAGCTTTACGCAATACTTGAGAAGACTTAAAGGTCAAAACACGGCGTGCGGTAATGGAAATTTCCTGCCCGGTTTGAGGATTACGGCCACGTCTGGCTCTTTTATCTTTGACCATAAAATTGCCAAAGCCGGAAATTTTTACCCTTTCCCCCTGAGCCAGGCTGTCTTTGATGATGTCAAATACGGATTCAACGATATCCGCCGATTCTTTTTTGGAAAAACCGAGTTTCTCATAAACATTTTGAATAATATCAATCTTTGTCATTTTTTCCTCCGTTTTAACGCCATTTAACTGTTAGGCTCTTATTTTTGCACCCGTCAGTCGGACAGTGTTCTGCACAATTTTGTCATGAATGGAATTGATTTCCGTATCTGTCAATGTTCTGTCCGGAGCACGATAGGAAAATCTGAGCCCCAGACTTTTGGTCCCTTCCTCAAGACCCTTGCCGGAATATATATCAAATATTACGATATTTTCAAGTAATTCTTCATGTTGGCTCAAAACAATTTCAAGCATTTTATCCGCTTCCATGCTTGAGCTGACGACAAAAGCAACATCTCGCCAGAGGGCCGGAAATTTGGAAATCTCTTTGTAGCGGATAGCTCCACCAAGACATTTCTCTAAAATATCAATATTAATTTCAAATAGATATGCTGAATTTTTAATATCCAACCGCTCGATGACATCCGGGTGCGCCTGTCCTAAATAACCAATCCGCTGGTTATGGCAATAAACTCCGCAGGATTGACCGGGATGCAAAAAAGGCTCGGTGGTTTCAGCCACATATTGGCATACATCCAGTTTTAAATCATAAAAGACATTTTCCAGGCATCCTTTGAGATCATAAAAATCAACATTGACTTTTGCACCCCAGAGGTCTTCTGTTGCCTTTCCCGACAAGAGCCCCGCCAGAACATTTGCCTCCCGAGGCAGTGCGCCGTTTTCACGGAAAATAAAGGATCTGCCTATTTCAAAAACTCTTAAATTGAAGGATCCATTATTGATATTTTTCTTCAAGGTCTCCAGCAACCCGTAGGTAAGCGTTGTACGCATCACGGACTGGTCTTCCGAAAGCGGGTTCTTGATGGCGACAAAGCCTCGTCTTTCATCATCCTGAGACAATCCCAGAAAATCAACGGAAGCGGGAGTTGTAAAGCTGTAATTGATAATTTCAGAAAATCCGCTTCCTGTCAGCAGTTGACGGAGTCTTTCTTCCAGAGCAAGCCGGGGAATAACCTCTAGCTCCTCCACTGAAACGGCAGGCAAACTAACCGGCACATGGTCGTAGCCATACAGGCGGACCACTTCTTCAATTAAATCAATTTCCCTTGTAATATCGACCCGAAATGTCGGAGGCGCAACCAGATATTTGCCTTTCCCTGCCTTGCGTACGGTCATGTTGATGCTTTTGAGAATCGACTCGACGGTTTTTGCGTCAATGGGCGTTCCGACAATTTGCCGGATTCTTTCCAGACGCAGTTCAATATTTTCGACCGACTGAATCTTTTGTGGATATTCATCAATGTGGTTTTTACAGACCAAACCGCCTGACGTTTCGGCAATCAGCTGCGCCGCGCGATTAAGCGCCCGAATGACGCCTTCCGGATCAATGCCTCTTTCAAAACGGAATGCGGCATCAGTCGGCATTCCCAGACGCCTAGACGAACGCCGGATAGACGATGGATTAAAGTAGGCGCTTTCGAGAAAAACAGTTTGAGTATCCTCTTTGACTTCAGAATTGAGTCCGCCCATGATACCGCCGATGGCCACGGGCTTTATACCATCGCAAATCAATAATGTATCATCAGGAAGCACCCGGCTTTTGCCGTCGAGAGACGTAAATTCTTCGCCGGCTATGGATTTGCGCACCACAATGCGGCCTTCTTCGAGAAAACGAAAATCAAACGCATGCAGCGGTTGCCCCATTTCCAGCATGACAAAGTTTGTGACATCCACGACGTTATTTATCGAACGAAGCCCCGCGGCTTCCAATCGAGATTTCATCCATACGGGAGACGGGCCGATTTTGACGTTCTTGATCATCCGGGCTGAATAACGGGGGCAAAGATCCGGATCCAGAATCGTCACGGATGACATTGCGGAAAAATCTTCTTTGGATTCTTTTATTTTAACGGCAGGCGCTTTTATTTTCCCGCCGGTCAAAGCTGCAACCTCGCGGGCCATGCCGATCATGCTGAGGCAATCCGATCGATTCGGCGTAATGCTGACGTCCAGAACCGTATCACCTACACCCAGGGCGTCTTCCAGCGGCGTTCCCAACGCAAGATCCTGCGGCAGTTGCAGAATGCCGGAAGCGTCGTCGCCGATTTCCAGCTCCACTTCCGAACAAAGCATTCCGTCGGAATTTTCGCCGCGCAATGACGTGGATTTAATGGTATAACCGCCGGGAATTACCGCGCCGACTTTCGCCAGAGGAACAACATCGCCGGCTTTAATGTTTTTCGCACCGCAAACCACCGGATAGGTTTGGGCGCCGTCGGTTACATCGCACAAGGACAATTTATCGGCGTTCGGATGCGGACGCACAGATAAAATCTTCGCGACCACCACGCCGCTGAATCCCGGAGCAATCGTTTTAATTTCATCCACTTCCAGCCCGGCCATCGTTAATTTATCGGCAAGCTGGACGGCGGTCAATTTTACATCAACATAATCTTTGAGCCATTTAAGACTGACGAGCATAAGACGAAACGCTCCTAGAATTGTTTAAGGAATCGGATATCGTTTTCAAATAGAAGACGGATGTCGGATATGCCGAATTTCAGCATGGCGATGCGCTCCAGGCCAAGGCCGAACGCGAACCCCGAGTATGTATCGGAATCATAGCCGACATTCTGAAACACGGCCGGATCGACCATGCCGGAGCCCAGGATTTCAAGCCAGCCGCTCTGCCCGCAGACCCGGCACCCCTTACCTTTGCACATGACGCAACAAATATCGACTTCAGCGGAAGGTTCGGTAAAGGGGAAGAAACTGGGGCGGAATCGCAATGCAGTATCGGCGCCGAATACTTTTTTTAAAAAAGAGGTCAGGATGCCTTTGAGATCGGCGAAACTGACGTTTTTATCGACAAGCAATCCTTCAATTTGATGAAACATCGGGGTGTGCGAAACGTCTGAATCGCGCCGGTATACACGTCCCGGCGAAAGAATGCGCACGGGCGGTTTGACTTTCTCCATGACCCGAACCTGAACCGGCGAGGTGTGTGTGCGCAAAACAACATTATCCTCAATATAAAAAGTATCCTGCATGTCGCGCGCGGGATGATCTTTGGGAATATTGAGGGCTTCGAAATTATAATAATCCAGCTCGACTTCCGGTCCCTCAACCACGGAGAAACCGAAAGCAGCAAAAATGTCGCATATTTCCCGACGGATTTGTTCAACAGGATGTATCCGGCCGCATTTAACGGCACGCCCGGGAAGCGTCACATCAATTTTTTCTTTAGCCAGCGTCTCTTCTTTTTTGCCCAGCGTCTGCCGTTTAAGCGCTTCTTCCGTTTTGACCTCCAGAAGAACCTTCACTTCATTGCAGCGCTTGCCGAACAGCGGTTTTTCTTCAACCGGCACCTGGGAGATGTTTCTTAACAAGGCGGTCAGAAGCCCCTTACGGCCCAGATACTTTGTTTTGACAGCCAGAACCGCGTCTTCTGTCTGAGCATTTGAAAGCTCGGCCAGAGCGTCTTTTTCCAGCTGTTCAAGCTCTCCGATCATGCCGCCTGCTCGCCTTTGGCCAGTGCAACAACTTTAGCAAATCCCTGAGGATCATTCACGGCCAGCTCGGCCAGAATTTTGCGGTCCAGGGCGATGTCCGCTTTCTTCATCCCGTCAATGAGACGGCTGTAGGTAATGTTGTTAAGACGGGCCGCGGCGTTAATGCGGGCAATCCAAAGCTGGCGGAACTCTCTTTTCCGGCCTCTGCGGTCGCGATAGGCATAGCTTAAGGCCTTATTGACGGCTTCCGTCGCCGTTCTCAAAAGACGGCTGCGCGCGCCAAAGAATCCCTTGGCTAATTTTAAGATTTTCCTTCTTTTCTTGCGGGCGGTAACGCCTCTTTTAATCCTTGCCATTTTCTTTTACTCTCCTCAATTTCTAAAACATCGATGATACTTTATAAACTAGAGATAAGGAATAAGCCTTTTAATCGCGCTTTCATTTGCAGAATGCACCAGCGTGGATTTTCTCAAGGTTCTTTTTCTCTTCGTCGTTTTCTTCGTTAGAATATGGCTGGCAAAAGCCTTGCTTCTCTTCACTTTGCCGCTGGCAGTGACCTTAAAGCGCTTGGCAGCCCCTCTGTGTGTTTTCATTTTCGGCATACTCGTCACCTCTTGTGTAATTCTCTCTTTTTATTTCTTTGGCGAAACAATCATGACCATGTTCCGGCCTTCCAGACGCGGTTCCTGATCCATGATACATTCGTTGACCAGCTCCGCCTTGATCTGCTCCATGATCCTGCGTCCGATCTCGGTAAAGGCGATTTCCCGCCCCCGGAACATTATGGATACTTTTACCTTGTCATGTTTTTCCAAAAAATTCTTTATGTGTTTAATCTTCACCTGCAAGTCATGAGCTTCCGTTTTGGGCCTTAGACGGATTTCCTTGACATGAATAACCGTCTGGCTCTTTTTGGCATCATGCAGTTTCTTGCTTTGTTTATAGCGATATTTGCCATAATCCATTATTTTACAGACGGGGGGATCGGTATTGGCCGACACTTCCACCAAATCCAGACCGACCCTTTCCGCGTTTGCAACGGCTTCATCCAATGAAATAACGCCCAACTGCTGACCTTCTTCGTTGATCACCCGCACGGTCGCCGACCTTATTTCTCTGTTGATTCTTAAATCCTTAACTATACGTCACCTCCCAAAATTGATGAGTGGTTTATGACATGCTACTTCTTTTTCTCGCACATGTCCTGTACTAAAGCAATAAACTGATCTACCGGCAACGCGCCCATATTCTGACCGTCTCTGGCTCTCGGGGCCACCGTCCCGGCATCCATTTCCTTGTCTCCGATGACCAGCATGTATGGTATTTTTTGGAGCTGAGCCTGACGGATTTTATACCCCAGTTTTTCATTATCAAAATATTTTTCGCTGCGAATTCCGGCGGCAATCAACCGTTCATGGACTTTTTCAGCATAAGGAATGTGCTTGTCCGTAACGGTTAACACCATGCACTGGACTGGCGAAAGCCAGACCGGAAAGGCGCCCGCGTAATGTTCGATCAACACACCCATGAAGCGCTCGACGGCGCCCAGAATAACCCGGTGCAGCATCACGGGACGATGCTTTTCGCCGTCCGCGCCGATATAGCTGAGATCAAAGCGTTCGGGCAGCGTGAAGTCGCATTGAATGGTCGCGCACTGCCACTTTCGTTTCAGGGCGTCTTTCAGCTTAAAATCAATTTTCGGCCCATAGAAAGCGCCGTCGCCTTCATTGACTTCATAATCGATCTTGTTGTCTTTCAGTGCGTTTTCGAGCGCCTGGGTGGCCAGTTCCCAATCGGCATCCGAACCGATCGAATGTTCCGGCCTTGTGCTTAGCTCTACTTCATATTCGAATCCGAAAATCCCCATGGCATAATTGACGAAATCGGCGATGGCGCGAATTTCGGCATTGAGTTGATCCGGCCGGCATAGAATATGGGCGTCATCCTGGGTAAATTGACGAACCCGCAAAAGACCGTGCAACACCCCCGTTTTCTCATGGCGATGGACGGTGCCCAGTTCAAAGTAGCGCAGCGGCAGGTCGCGATAGCTGCGGATTTTGGACTTGTAAATGAGCATGTGCGACAGGCAGTTCATCGGCTTGATGCCGTAAGTCTGCTCGTCGACTTCCGTAAAATACATATTTTCGCGGTAATGATCGAAGTGACCGGATTTTTTCCACAAATCGACTTTGAGAATCTGCGGTCCCATGACCATGTCGTATCCGCGTTTCAGATGCTCTTTTCTTTCCCAGTCTTCGATTAGATAACGCAGGAGCATTCCCTTGGGATGAAAAATGATCAGGCCTGCGCCCGCTTCTTCATTGATCTGGAACAAATCCAACTCTTTGCCCAAGCGGCGATGATCCCGTTTTTTTGATTCTTCCAGAAGCGTCAGATAATCGGCCAGCGCCTGCTCATCGGCAAAACCGGTACCGTAAATGCGCTGAAGCATTTTGTTTCTTTCATCGCCGCGCCAGTAAGCGCCCGCTACGCTGAGCAGTTTGAATGCCTTGATTTTCCCCGTGGAGGGAATATGAGGTCCACGGCATAAATCCACATAGTCGCCGTCTTTGTAAAGACTGACCACCGTCACATCCACGGGCAGATCGTTGATCAGTTCAACTTTGTAGTTTTCGCCACACCCGGCAAACAGCTCAACCGCTTTTTCACGAGGAAGTTCTTCCCGGATAAACGGGTAATCGGCGGCAACGATTTCTTTCATCCGCTTTTCGATCTTTTCAAAATCGTCCAGAGTAAAGGTTTCTGAATATTCAAAATCGTAGTAAAAACCGTCTTCAATGGATGGCCCGATGGTGACTTTGGCGCCTTTGAAAACATCCTGAACGGCCTGCGCCATCACATGGGAAATGCTGTGTCGCAGAATGGACAGACCTTCTTTAGATGAAATATCCACGGGTTCAACGGATGAGTTTTCTTTCAGGACAAAACTCAAATCCACGGCGGCACCATTGACTTTTGCGGCCACAGACGTTCTGAGCGCTTCTTTTTTCCATTCACCAATGGCCTCACCCGCAGTCAGGCCGGCGGGACACACCCGCTCATTTTTATCCGGGAAAACGATTTTTATGTTCATAATATCATTCAATAATCTATTTCTATGTCGCCTCATTTTAAAAGGGCATCACCATTTTTGCTGATGCCCTTTTTGTTATCGGCATATGCGGCACATGCGCAGTTTTAATGGTAGGCAAGCAGGGATTTGAACCCT
>CAZGDK010000052.1:0-12941 GCA_964525155.1 uncultured Smithella sp.
GACGAATGTAGATACTATTATGAGACTGTTAATAAGAAGGAACAAGACGCCGCAGCGCTCATCGAACAAAAAAGCAACGACCTCCAGGCAAGCCTCAACATCGGCAAGGGGCCTCTGATCAAAGCCTGCCTGTTTCACACAAACTCGGGCGATCACCTGCTGATCGTCATCCACCACCTGGCCGTTGACGGCGTTTCCTGGCGCATCCTACTGGAAGACTTAACCACTGGCTACGACCAGGCAGCAAAAGGAGAAAACATAACCCTTCCGCTCAAGACCGATTCCTATAAGATGTGGGCCGAAACCTTGAGCGATTACGCCCAAGGCGGGCATATTAAAGAAGAGCTTGCATACTGGCAGGGAATAAAGACGTCCTCCGGACTACCAAAAGATCAAGACATAAAACCGGAAGAAAAGATTTATCAAAACGCGGAAACGGTTGAAATAACCTTTGATAAGTCAACCACGGGGAAGCTGCTTAGAGAATCCAACCGGGCGTACAACACCGAAATCAACGACCTGCTCCTTACGGCGCTTAGCCTCACGATATCGGACTGGACAAAAAACAAAACAACACTGATCAATCTGGAAGGCCACGGACGGGAGCAGGTCGGGCAGGCGCTTGACATCACCCGGACCATCGGCTGGTTTACCTGCCAGTATCCGGTAGCCATTGACATCAACCAAGACGATGACCTGTCAACACAGATCAAACAGACGAAGGAGCAGCTTCGCAGAATACCACAAAAGGGGATCGGCTACGGCATCCTGAAATACCTGACGAAAGAGGGGCGGGACAAACTGCACGTTGAGCCGGAGATCAGTTTCAATTATCTGGGAGAATTTGCTCAGACACACAAAAGCACATTTGCATTATCGCCCATAAAGACCGGCCGGGACATCAGCCTTCAAAACCGCATGCCTTACGCTCTCGACATCAACGGTTATGTTGAAGATGGAAAGCTTTGTTTGAGTTTCGAATTCAATTCCCAAGAGTATCGTCATGAGACGATGGAGAAAGTGTCGGCAGATTACAAGCTTCATCTTGAGCGGATTATTGCTCACTGCGCGGCGAAGGAGGAAGCGGAATTAACGCCGTCTGATCTGGGGTATCAGGATATATCGCTTGCTGAACTGGAAGCTTTGAACACAGAATACGCTTCTAATATTCAGGATATTTATGTTCTGTCACCCATGCAGGAAGGGATGCTGTTTCATCATCTCATGGACAGCAAGTCAAACGCCTATTTTGAACAGTTTGATCTCTCCATCGAAGGCGCCATCGAGAAGGCGCTCCTGGAAGAAAGCTTCCGGCAGATTGTTCAAAGGCATGACATTCTGCGGACGGTTTTCCGCCACAATCTGACCAAACGTCCGGTGCAGATTGTACTAAGACAACAAAACTTTTCCATACTTTACAGCGACGTTACGACCTTGGTGAGTGACAAAATCGATCTTCACGCCGGACTTGACGAGTGCCCTTCAGGGTTTCCGGCATCCCGTAATATATGTAATAGTGCCCCGCCTTCGCAAGAACTGCATCTGGATTCCCGCCTTCGCGGGAATGACAATATCTCTGGTTATATGTCGTTATGCAAAACTCTCGATTCATCAACGGGGTCATTCCCGCGCAGGCGGGAATCCAGCGTAGAAGATTTCAAACAGGCCGACCGGGAGAAGGGATTCAATCCGGCTAAAGACGTGCTGATGCGGGCGGCCCTTTTTAAGATAGGACCGGACCGTTTCCGTCTGATCTGGAGCTTCCACCACATCGTGATGGACGGCTGGTGCCTCGGTGTTCTGTACAACCAACTGCTGCAAATTTATGCCGCCCTGAAGAAGGGGATGAAGATAACGGTCGATCCGCCCGTGCCGTATAAAAATTACATTGACTGGCTTGAAGGTCAGGACCGGGCCAAAGGGTTGGCGTACTGGAAAAGTTATCTGGACGGATATGAGACGAAAGCGGTTGTTCCCCGCTCCCGTCTGCCCGAAGCCGCAGACCAGGCCTATCGTGTGGGTGAGCATGTCTTTGCTCTTGATGAGGCGACTGTCGAAAAGATTCTGCAGATCGCTTCGGCAAATCAGGTGACCGTCAATACCCTCTTCCAGACGGTCTGGGGTATTATCCTGCAAAGGTACAACAATGCGGAGGACGTAGTCTTCGGGGCGGTGGTTTCGGGGCGTCCCCCGGATATCGAAGGCGTGGAAAGCATGGTGGGCCTCTTTATTAATACCGTGCCGGTGAGAATTTCGGCGAAGGTGGACATGCCTTTCCTCGATCTTTTGAAAAACACGCAGCAGGCTTCTGTGCAATCGCGAAATTATGACGCCATAGCGCTGGCCGATATCCAGTCGGCAACGCCGCTCGGCAGTGAACTTCTTGATCATGTTCTGGCTTTTGAAAACTATCCGTTTGCAGATGGGGATACGAAGAACAACACGGCGGGCTTCCGCGTGAAGAAGGTCAATGTATTTGAACAGGTGAATTACGATTTCGGCATGATCGTTCAGCCGGGAAGATTGTATGGTGTGACAATCCATTATAATGCCAATGTCTTTGACGCCGAATTTATTGAGCGCCTCGGCGGGCATTATCAGAATGTGATGGGACAGGTGATTGCCAATCCGCAGATGCCCATCAGGAATATCGAACTGGTGGGCAACGCCGAGCGAGACTGCCTGCTTGGACGGTTCAATGCCGCGCCGGAAATTGAACCGGTTGCAAAAACGATCCACGAATTATTCGAGGAGCAGGCCGCCAAAACGCCGGACAATACCGCCGTGGCGGCAGGCGAGCAGACGATTACCTACCGGGAACTCAATGCCCGGGCCAATCAACTGGCGCATCTGCTGCGGCAAAAAAGCGTCAAACCGGATTCGGTGGTAGGACTTAAGACCGGGCGGTCCATCGAAATGATTGTCGGCATGCTGGGCATTTTAAAATCCGGCGGCGCTTATCTTCCTATCGATATTAAGACGCCCCGGATGCGTATCCGGCATCTGGTGCAGGACTCCGGCATGGTGCTATTGCTTACGGACGACAAAGGGAAAGACGTTGAGGCATACGGCTGCGAAGTGCTCTCGATTGCGGAAGCTCTTGCCGGAAGCAGCGAGAAAGGCAATCCCGAAAACCATACAAAGCCCGAGCATCTGGTTTATGTCATTTACACCTCCGGCTCTACAGGTGTCCCCAAAGGAGTGCTCGTGGAACACAAGGGGCTTGTCAATCTGGTACTTTGCCGCAAACTGATATTTGGAGAAAACGAAACCTCGCGCATCACGCAGGTGGCCAGTCCCGCCTTCGACGCCACGGCTGCGGAAGTCTGGCCGGGGCTTTTAAGCGGCTCAACGATTTACATCGTTCCCGAAGACGTATGCCTCGATCCGCAGGCTATGAAAAAATATCTCCTGAATCATCAAATAACACACAGCTATCAGCCGACAGTTATTGCCGAGCTGCTCCTCAATGAAGACTGGCCGCGGGAGGGCGTCGCCCTTCTGAACTTGCAGACGGCGGGCGACCGGCTCAAACAGTTCCCAAAGCGGGACTATCCCTTTGCCTTGTACAATTTATACGGGCCGACGGAAGATACCGTCTGGACGACCTGCGGCGAGGTGAGGCAAAATTCGGACGGAAGACGATACCCGGCGATTGGACGCCCCATTCCCAACCATCAGGTGTACATCGTCAATGCCGAAGGCGTTCTCCAGCCGATCGGCATTCCGGGCGAGCTGTGCATCGGCGGGGCGGGGCTGGCCCGCGGCTATCTCAACCGGAATGATCTGACGGCCGAGCGCTTTGTTTCCAACCCGTTTCAGTCCGGTGAGCGGTTGTATCGAACCGGCGATCTGGCGCGGTGGCTTTCGGACGGAACTCTCGAATTTCTGGGCCGCATCGATGCGCAGGTCAAAATCCGCGGGTTCCGCATCGAACCGGGAGAAATCGAAAGCCGGCTTCTGGCCCATTCGGATATCCAAAAGGCGGTTGTCATCGACCGGGAAGATGAAAACGGTCTTAAATATTTGTGCGCCTATTACGTGTCGGATGCCGTTCTGACGGTCGAGGCGCTGCGGGAGCATCTGGCGGCGCAACTTCCGGACTATATGATTCCCGCGTATTTTGTGCGCATTGAAAAAGTGCCTTTGACGCAAAGCGGCAAGATCGACAAAAACGCGCTGCCTCAGCCGTCCGGCGATATTGCAACCGCAACGGCTTACGAAGCGCCGGCCACTGATGACGAAGAAAAGCTTTTGGCCGTCTGGCAGGACCTGCTGGGGCGAAGAAAAATCGGCGTGCTTGACAACTTCTTTTCCATCGGGGGCAATTCCATTCTGGCGATTCGCCTGCTTTCGATGCTGCAAAAACAGGGTTACCGCATCACCATCGGCGATATTTTCCATTATAAGACGATCCGGTCGCAGGCCCGCTATCTTGCGGACCTTGCCAAAAAAGATCAATTTGTCGCCGATGCCTTCGAGGCTCAAAAGCGCTTGCAGGATCATTTCCGGACCAAAGAATGTATTCTTGCCCCTTTTGCGGTGAACGGCGAAAGAATTTTTGTTCTCTATGCAAATGACGCCCTTTTGAGCCGGGAAAAAGAAATCATGGCCTTTGTGGAAGAAGTGTTGGATGAAAGCATCTATCCCCGCTACTTTCGACATCTGCAAACGATGCCTGCAAATGCCGGTTGCGGGTTTGATCTTTCCCCGGATGAGTTCGGAAATCTTCTGGGGCTTAAATCCGGTATGGATGAGATCGATCTGGCGGTTTTGGAACAGATGGGCGAAACGTTTGCCGGATATGAAAAAGAAATGAGAGGTTCCCGTACTGTTGTGCGCGAATATGCGGCCAGTTCCATCCAGAAAGGGACGCTGCAATCGGAAATGGCCACAACCGGTACGGTGGTCTTTTTCAACCGCTATCTTAATATCGGCCGGCTCAAAAGTGTCTTGATGCAGCTGATTGGCGATCAAGCGCTTTTGCGCAGTGTTCTGGTTGATGGCGACGGCGGACTCATTTGGCGCGAATATCAGGGGCCAAAGGACATGGACCTTCCGTTTATTGATGTGTCCGACTATTCGCAATCGGCCAGCGGGCAGATTTTAAAAGAGGCCTTCCGGATGCATTTCCGAGACGGCCTCAGCAGATATAACCGGCTTCTGTATAAAGTGATGCTGGTGAAGCTGGATTTGTGTCGCTATCTGCTGGTCTTTGTCTTCGACCACACATCTTTCGACGGCCTGAGCGCCGATATCATCAAACGGTATATTTTAAGCCGTTATGATGCGCCCGGGATGAGCTTTCCCAAACCGGCGTCTGCGTATGCCGACTATATCGCCCAGGTGTCCGCAGGGCCGGAGGGGGTGACTCCGGAAGAGATTGTTTCCAGGTTTGGGCTTGAATACTACCGGGCGTCGGCTCTGAACATTCAACGGGCGCTTTGTCAGGAAGCAGCGCCTTCCATGGCCGTATGCGATTATGATATTCCCCTCGATGATTATTACCGCTCCCTGGGCGATGACCGGCTTCTGGAATTATGCTTTGTGCTGTTTTGCCGGTTTTGCGGCAGGCTCTTCGAAACGTACGGCATTCCCGCAACTCTTGTTTACCACGGAAGGAAATACGGCGATTGGGACTACTTCGATACCGTCGGCGAATTTCTGGATCTGATTCCGCTGCATGTGAATAACGGCGATCCGGAAAGGATTCTTGACGCCATGCACACGGCAATCCGGACGGCTGCAACCCATAACATCAATTTTTCACATCTGCTTTTGAATCCGCGGATGAAAAGCGCCTGGCATCAGGTCACCGAATGCATTTCATCTCATCTCTTTCCGGGGCCGACGCTGCTGGTCTTCAATGCGCTGCAGGGCTTTGATGCGCGTCAGGCCGGGCTGTTGCAAACGATTTATGCGGATCTAGGCCATAACAATGCAGGTGCGGGTAAACAGGTCGAGCGTCCTGTGTACCGTGTGGGCTTGCAATTCCAGCCGATGATCGGGGAGAACGTCATCAAGATCGCCGTGGCGTCGGTCTTTGACCATAATCCGGAAGAGTTATTGAATATTTTAAAAGGGGAAGCCGAGAATCTGTTTATTTAAAATTCAGGAAGGACGAGGGATGAGACATGGAAAAGTATAAAATCCGGAAATCAAGGGAATACAACAAAAAGATCCAGAAATATCTGCCGGGCGGCGAGCATTACAACTTCCGGGCCTTTGCCCAGGAGCGGCCGATCCATTTTGTGAAAGGCGCAGGCAGCAGGCTGTGGGATATGGATGGAAACGAATATCTTGATTTGTACTGCAAGTACGGCGCAATGATTCTGGGGCATAATCATCCGCGCTACAACGAGGCGTTGAAAAAGCGCATTGACGGGGTCACCTGCGTGAATAAAAGCGATATTGAACTGGACATCCTTGAGATGATCAACAGGTTTATGCCGGCCGTGGAAATGATGCGTTTTGGCTTAAGCGGTACGGAAATTGTGCAAAACGCCATCCGGCTGGCCAGAGCCTATACCGGAAAAAACCGGTTCATCCGGTTTACAGGCCATTATCACGGCTCGGCCGATAACGTTGTGGGCGGCGTCGCCAACGATCTCTTGTTTCCGGTTCCCAAGGAACATCCCGGCGAACCCCGGGGCACGGAAGGACGGGCGAAAGGCGCCCTGGAAACACAGTCGTTTTTGCTGCAATGGAACAATCCGGGGTTGCTGGAAAATATCATCCACAAGTATCATGACGACATCGCCGCGATCCTCACCGAGCCGATCTGTCTCAACGGCGGCGGCATCATGCCGCGTCCGGGCTATCTGAAAAAGATGCGCGACCTTTGCGATCAGTACAATATCGCCTTGATTTTTGATGAAGTGATCACCGGCTTCCGGGTGGGGCTTAGCGGCGCTCAGGGTTATTTCGGCATCGAACCGGATATCACCACGCTGGGGAAGGCGCTAGCCTCGGGTCTGCCCGTGTCGATGATCGGCGGGAAACGAAAAGTGATGGAACTCTATGATGAGCGGCGCGTCATGCACGCGGGAACCTTTAACGGCTACGCCCTGGGCCTCGAAGGCGTCAAGGCGTCGCTGGACATCTTGAGCGACGATGGAGGAAAGCGTTATGACGAAATGGCCGGCTTTGCCCAGAAGTTCGCGGAAATGATCAGTGTTGCGGCAAAGAAAGCCGGGCTGCCGATGGTTGTTCAGGGGTGCCGGGGTGTCCCCATTTTTCATTGTTGTGAACGGCCCGAGGATACGATAGAAGCATTTGACGAGTCCACGTTCATGAAAGATTCCGTCATTGCCGACTGCCTGCTGGCCTACGGCATCATGGTGGCTCCGGTATCCCGGATGTACATGAATGTAACGATCAACGACGACGATGTGGCGTTTTTCAAAAGCAGGGTGGATGACGCCATGAAAGACGCAGCCGAGATTATCAACGAATTGAGCGAGTAGAGGAATGATGGGGAGCTTGAAAGTAACGCTGATTCAGACGGAACTTTACTGGCGGAACATTACGGAAAATATAGCCCGGTTCGATACGCTGATCAAAGGCATTGCCGGACCGACCGATTTGATTGTCCTGCCGGAAATGTTTACCACCGGTTTTACCATGCAGCCGCAGGGGTTTGCCGAAGCCATGTCCGGTCCGTCGGTAAGCGAGCTTAAACACTGGTCCCGGGACGTCCGGGCCGATATCTGCGGGAGTCTGATCATCGAAGAAAATGGCGGGTATTACAACCGGATGGTCTGGGCCAAACCGGACGGATCGGTCTTGACGTATGACAAGCGCCACCTCTTCCGGATGAGCGGCGAGCATCATGTTTATCAGGAAGGCAACGCGTTGTGCACGGTGGACGTCGGAGGCTGGAAGGCAAGGCCGTTTATCTGTTACGATCTGCGGTTTCCCGCGTGGACGAGAAATACCGGGAATGGCTACGACCTGATGATTGTCGTTGCCAACTGGCCTGCCAAAAGGGCCTCGCACTGGAAAACGCTGTTGCGTGCGCGCGCGATAGAAAATCAGTGTTACGTTGTGGCTGTCAACCGCGTGGGGAGCGACGGCAACGGCGTTGCCTATTCCGGAGATTCCGCAGTCATCGACTACGCCGGGGAAACGCTTTGGGAAAAAAGCAACGACGCGGACGTGCAAACGGTTGAGTTGTCGCTGGAAAAACTGCGCGCCTGGCGCGAGGAATTCCCGGCCTGGAAAGACGCGGATAGATTTCAAATGCTCTGATGGTATGAGAGAAAACTTAGAATAGTGTCCTTGAATCCCCTCTTTTTTAAAGAGGGGGCAGGGGGAGATTTTGAATCAGGAATTAAAATCCCCCTTAATCCCCCTTTAAAAAAGGGGGAAAGAAAATTAGAAATAATGCAGTTCATATTGAAGAGTGTGTAAATGATCAATCTTGGCACGGACGACATCCATGTCTGGACAGGTGGGTTTGACGCCGATGGGCAAGACTCGGATCGCATGACGTTGATCCTGTCGCAAGATGAGATACGGCGCGCCCGGGCGTTTCGTTTCGAGCAAGACCAGTCAAGATACATCCAGGCGCATGCCGTGCTGCGTCTGCTTCTGAGCAAATATGCCGGGATTGTCCCGCAAAATCTCAAGTTTCAGGAGGGGCTCCACGGCAAGCCCGCTTTAGTATCCGTAAGTCCACTTTATTTTAATCTGTCACACACGAAAGACATGATGGCCGTTGCCCTGTCGTCAAGCCGCGAAATCGGCGTCGACATAGAAAAGCAAGACGATATGCAGGACATGGAAGGCGTTGCCCGGCAGTTTATGAGCGAAGACGAATTTCGGAATCTGGCCGGCCTTGATGCGTCAGCCCAAAAGAAGTTCTTCTATGGATGCTGGGTAAGAAAAGAGGCTCTGCTCAAAGCCGCGGGAACCGGTCTTATTGATCATATTCGCCAGGTGTCCGTCATGCAGGACGAAGGCTGGGAAGAGAGCCTGTGCGTCTCGGCCCGTTTTGAGGGAACAAGCGGCCTGTGGCGCCTGGAGACGTTTTATCCTGCGTTGGATCACGCAGGCGCTATAGGGTTTGCGGCTGATGCGGACAATGCAAATTACTCCATTATCTTTAAGAGGATTCATCTCAAGGAGTTGTTCGAAGGAATTTCCATGGAAAAGGGGAAGAGTATTTGATGATGACGAATTGTCAGAACGGTAAACCGGCGCTGATTGAGTGCGAAGAACTGATTTATGATCCGGATGCCGATACGCTTGGGAAAATTCTGGAAAACGCATGCCGAAATTATCCGGATAAAGGCATCATCTATGTGGGGTCGAAAGGGGATGAAGATTATGTCTCCAATGCCGCTTTCCGCCAGACCTGTCTGAAACTGCTCGGACGTCTCCAGAGCATCGGATTTTCACGCGGTGACAAAGTGCTTCTTGAAATCGAGGACGACAAGGATTTCTTCTTCGTCTTCTGGGCGTGCATTCTGGGCGGCATCATTCCGGCGCCCATCAATCCGCCCGTTTCTTTTGAAGAAGGTTCTGAAGCGCTCGCGAAGATCGTCAATGTGTGGACTGTTCTCGATCGGCCCGCCATGATTACGGATGAAGCCAAAAAAGAACAATACAGGAAACTGAACCTGACGTGTCTGTCCGTCAACGATTTGCAGGGCGGACAAAATGGCGCGATTTATCCGTCCGTGCGCGACGATATCGCCTTTTTGCAATTTTCGTCAGGCAGCACGGGCGATCCCAAGGGGATTATCATTTCCCACGGCAATATTGTCGCCAACATCATGCAGATTTCCATCGGCGCGGCCCTGACGCCCGAAGATGTGTGCTGCGGCTGGCTGCCTCATACCCACGATATGGGGCTTATCGGCCAGCATATGTGCATGTTGTATTCGGGCATTTTGCAAATCAAAATGCATCCGTTCGTGTTCATTCGCCGGCCGTTCATTTTTGTGGACAAGATGACCCGGCATAAGGCGACCATCATCTGCACGCCCAATTTCGGTCTGAAATGGATGATTGACAATATTTCGGAGGAGGAATGCGATAAGCTCGATTTTTCCAGCCTGAGAATCATCTGCAACGGCGCGGAGCCGATTTCCGCAAATGTCATTCGTGAGTTTTTCCGGAAGTTCGGCAGAACCGGTTATCGTGAAGAAGCCATGTTTCCGGCTTACGGAACGGCGGAAATGGCGCTGGGGATATCTTTTCACCCGCTGGGGGTGAAGCCGCTGATCCACCGTATCAACCGGAATAAAATGCTGGCGGAGGGGATTGCCGAGGAAGAAACCCAAAATCCGGACAACGTCGTCGAGTTTGCCGATGAAGGCTACCCTTTGAAAGGAATCAGCGTCCGGATTGTCGATTCTGCCAACGCCGTCGTGCCGGAAAGGGTCCTTGGCGAAATACAGGTCCGAGGGCCCAACCTGACACGCGGGTATTATAACCATCCGGCGGCAAACAAGGCCGCATTTGTTGCGGGCTGGTACAAAACTGGCGATCTGGGATTTATTGCCGCAGGAAGGCTGACGATTACAGGCCGGATGAAGGACATTCTGTTTGTTCGCGGGCAGAATTACTACGCGCACGATTTGGAAAACGTCATTTATTCCCTTCCGGACGTCGCCAAAGGCATGGTGGCCGTCATCGGCGTTCACGGCGAAAAGTCGGATGATGAAGAAATTCTGGTGCTCTGCAAGCACAAAGGCTCGCTGAAAAAATTCCTGGCGATTGATCTGTCCATCCGAAGGCAGCTTGCGTCTCTGATGGGCATTGAGGTGACGCATGTCATCCCCGTGAAGAAAATCCATCGCACCACCAGCGGCAAGCTCCAGCGGTTTAAAATGCGGGCGGAGTATGAGCGGGGCCTCTACGATGCGGCCATAAAAGAGGTGCAGGCATTGAAGGAAGCGGCGGCGGCCGAAGCCGTTGTGGCCCATGCTGATGAGCCGATGACGGATCTGGAAAACGATATCCGCAGGCTCTGGTCCGGCATTTTAAAAGTGCCCCAAGCACAAATCGGATTGCAGTCCAAATTTCTTGATTTGGGAGGCACGTCGATCAAGGCTCTGGCGATGCTGGCCGGTCTGGAAAAAATCACGGGGCGCGAGCTGACGCATCATATCCTTCTTGCATGTTCGACCATCCGGGATGTTTCCGAATATCTTTCCTCCGGCGCAGAGGAAGGAAGAGAACAAACGCTGCGGGAATATGTTCTGGAGAAGACGACAAAACCTGAAACATATTCCGGAAAGATTCTGCATGATATTGCCGTGGTGGGCATAGCGCTGCGGTTTCCGGGCGCGGACAACGCAGATGAATTGTGGGATATTCTTATCAACGGGAAACACAAGGTGTCAGGCATTGGCGCGCAAAGAAAAGTCTGGGCCCAAACCGATGCGTGGGACCGTTTCATGGCCGCCGTCGATTCTCCGGACCGGTTTGACGCGTCATTTTTTGCCGTAAGCGACGAAGAGGCGTTGTTTATGGACCCGCAACAGCGCCTGATGCTGATGCTGGCCTACGAGGCAATGGAAGATGGCTGCCTGATTGCCCGAACGTGCGAAGAAATGGCTGCAGGCGTTTTCATCGGAGCAAGCTTTGTGTCATATCAGGACATCGTCAAAAAATATGTCGAATCGGTGGACGATGAAAATAAAATATCGCCTCTGGCGCTGGTCGGAAACAGTTTGAATATGCTGGCCGCCAGAGTTTCGCACGCCTTCAATCTGACCGGACCCGCCCTGACGATCGACACGGCCTGCTCGTCGTCGCTTGCCGCCGTGGAAGCGGCGGTGGCCAAACTGCGCGACGGCAGCATCGATTACGCCCTGGCCGGCGGCGTCAATCTGATTTTCACGCCACTGGTGCACCGGCTGTCGTGTCGCGCCGGAATATTATCGTCCGGCGACAAGTGCCGGGTGTTCGACGTAAGCGCTGACGGCACCGTCCTGGGCGAGGGCGCGGGCATGGTGTTGTTGCAGCCGCTGGTGACGGCGCTGCGGGAAAAGAAAAAAATATACGGTGTCATCAGGGGCATCGGAATGAACAACGACGGAGACTCCCTGGGGCCCATGGCGCCCAACCCCAAAGGGCAGATTAACGTTTTGGCTGAAGCTTATCGCGATGCCGGCATTGATCCGGGAACCGTAAGTTACATTGAAGCGCACGGCACGGGAACTTATATCGGCGATCCGGTGGAGGCCAGGGCGCTGGCAAGGTTTTTCCGGGAATTTTCCGCCGGGACCCATTTTTGCGGCGTCGGTTCCATCAAAAGCAACATCGGGCATTTGCTGCCGGCGGCGGGTATTGCCGGATTGCTCAAAACGCTTTTGTGCCTCAAACAGCGAAAGCTTGTCCCCACGCTGCATGTGGAGACGGTCAATCCTGAAATTGAAATTGAAAATTCCCCCCTGTACATGTGCACGGAAGGTCGGGACTGGAAGTCAGCAAACGGAGGCCCTCTGAGGGCCGGGGTGAGTTCATTCGGTTTTGGCGGCACCAATGTTCACGTCGTTTTGGAAGAAGCGCCTGTTTATGAAACAACTGATCGCGGCATTCCTGAAACCGGCGCGCAAATTCTGGCGATTTCAGGCAAAACGCCGGGGGCGCTGGAACAAAACATTAAACGGATAAAAAAATATCTGTCGGCGCATCCGGATCTTGATCTGGCGCGGATATGCTTTACACGCAACGTGTATCGCGAACATTTTGCGCACCGGGCGTTCTTTCTTGCCGGAAAGACCGAGACGCTAAACCAATACCTGGCTAAAGGCGGCGGCAACGTGCGGGAAGGTCGAAACGACCGGATAAAGATCAGCGGCCGCCGGGCGGCGTTTCTTTTTCCGGAGGCCGGACCGCGGCAAATTGTAGCCGCATCCGGGCTTTACCGAAGCGGCGGCTTGTTTGCCCGTTATGTCGATCAATGTTTGTCGATGGTTAGTGCC